>NZ_RZQA01001392.1:0-938 GCF_004022915.1 Mesorhizobium sp. M7A.F.Ca.US.006.04.2.1 | reverse complement strand
CGGTCGGACCGCCGATCAGAAGCAGATGTTCGATGTCGTCGCGGCGTATCAGCACCAATCTGCGATGGCTGTCGACGGCGGTGGCATCCATGACGGCCAGTCGCGTCTTGCGGTTCCGGCCGCCGGCGACGAAGGTTCCGAATGTCAGGTTGCGCACCAGCTTGACGATGACGAGAACGATGACCAGCAGGACGAGCGCTGCAAACGTCCACAACAATGCTGCGGCATAACCGGGACCTGCCACGCTATCGAGCCATTGCATTGGTTTCCCCTGATCGCCCCTTGGAAGTGATAAGACACTAGACCGTTGAAGCGGGCCACCGCAAGTTGCGTTTCACGCTGTTGAACAGCTTGAAAAACTCCGAAGGCCGGAAGACATCATTTTTATCCGACATTTGCCGCCCAGGCCTTTTCCGGACTAGGAGAATGTGATTCAACCCGGTACGGGGCGGGTGTCGGAACACCGGAATTCACGAGCAGGGGGCACATGGCCAAGGAAGCGCGCGGCGATTTCTATCCGGTACCGATCGTCGACCAGAATACGCGACCGGGCGCGGTTACCCGGCTTATCATTTTCATCGTCGTTCTGACGGGGGCCGCGATCGTCTTCGGTCTTTTCCGCGAGCGCCTCGGCGATCCTTTCCTGCTCGGCATGCTCGGCGTGCTGGCGATGATCGGCGTCGGCTTCCTGTTCGCGACGGCGATCGGCTTCGTGCAGGTCACGCCACGCTCGACAGGCGACGAACTGTCGAAATCCTTCGTCGATTCGATGTCGCAGGGGCTTCTCGTCACCGACACCAAGGGCCGCGTCGTCTACGCCAACCGCGCCTATGCGGATATGACCGGAGCATCGTCCGCTGCCGATCTGAAGACCGTCGAGGGATTGCTCTCGGATGTCCCCGAAGCCTCGGTGACGATCTATCGCCTGGCGTCCGGCC
>NZ_RZQA01001391.1:0-939 GCF_004022915.1 Mesorhizobium sp. M7A.F.Ca.US.006.04.2.1 | reverse complement strand
GCCCTGCCTGGTGGTCGAGCGACGGACGTGGAGCGCCGAGCACCCGGCAGGGCGCACCCGTTTCTATATCGAGTGCAGCCGCGATATGCCTGTCGGCGGCGACAGCGCGAATCCGGTGCTCGGCTTCGCTCCACGGCACGCGGCCAATCAGCCATGGTCCTGGTGCGGTGGCCACGAATTCCTCGTCCGCTGCCTCGGGCACGGCGGTGAGATTGATCAGCCGCTGTTCATGCGCGAACGGCCGCTCGCCGG
Organism: Mesorhizobium sp. M7A.F.Ca.US.006.04.2.1; assembly: GCF_004022915.1. Taxonomy (NCBI): domain Bacteria; kingdom Pseudomonadati; phylum Pseudomonadota; class Alphaproteobacteria; order Hyphomicrobiales; family Phyllobacteriaceae; genus Mesorhizobium; species Mesorhizobium sp. M7A.F.Ca.US.006.04.2.1. Next base: position 687 of record NZ_RZQA01001391.1, on the reverse strand, counting down.
CGAAATGACCGCACTCCAGCGCCAGCACCGGTCCGGCCACGCCCAGCTCCAGCAGCGCGCGATCCCCGGCGCTGCTGCGCCTTTTGTGTCGGGCGACGCGCTCGTAGCGATAGGGCAGGCCGAGCGCTTCGACCTCGATGCGGATATCGTGGATTTCCAGCACCGCGGCCTGCGACTGCGGCCGGCGCACAAAGCTGCCTGAGCGGCGGCGGCGCTCGATCAGTCCGGCCTTGGCAAGCTGCGACAGCGCCTTGTTCACCGTCATGCGCGAGCAATTGTATTGCACGCTCAACTCATGCTCGAACGGGATGCGATGACCGGGCGCCCAGGCGCCGGACAGGATTTTCTCGCTGATGTCGGAGAGGATGCGCTGGTGCAGCGAGCCGCCGCCTTCCGCCTCCACAGTGCCGGCCATGCTCATGCCGAAAGCGCCGTCATCACGTTGCGAAAACGCTCAGCGATGGCCTCTCGCTTCACATGCCTGCCGCCGCTGACCTGTTTGCGGCCATGCACCCAGACGCAGTCGACCTTGCTGCCATTGGCGAAGATCCAGGCGTCGAGGATCGCGTCGCCGGTCTTGCCGGCCAGCGAGGGATTTTTGGGATCGAGCGAGACAAGATCGGCGGATGCGCCGACGGCGATCGCGGAAGCACCGGCGCCAAGCGCGACGCTGCCACCGTCGAGCGC
>NZ_RZQA01001390.1:0-942 GCF_004022915.1 Mesorhizobium sp. M7A.F.Ca.US.006.04.2.1 | reverse complement strand
ATCATGGTTTTCGCCGTCGCCCGCGCCTTGGTGGAGGAAGAGTTCGGATCATCGAACTGCGCGACGCGCGCCTCGAAATCATCGACGATCGGCTGCAGCAGCCGTTGCGAGGCTTCTGCCGCACCTGAAAACGCGCCCAGCCAGACGCCGAAAGCATGATTGGCAAGCCCGAGGCCAAGCGCCGACATCGCCGCCGCACCCGCCACAGGATGCACGAAAAGGTTGACGGCACTGGCCATCTCCTTCGGCATCATCCTGGTCAAGTCCTGGTTCATCTTGTCGATCTGGTCCAAATTGGGCATCAGCGGGTTCGAATACGGCGCCATAGAGTTCTCCTGGTCGTTTCGTCGTTCGCCCGCCCTTCGCTGCGGACTTTCGTCCGCGTAAAACGTTCTTCTATTCCGCCGCCACCATCACAGGCTCGGCCCGGTGCGCATTGCGCGAAAACTCGTCGATGCGCCGCTCCACTTCGCCGCGGAAATGCCGCATCAGGCCCTGGATCGGCCATGCCGCCGCGTCGCCCAGCGCGCAGATCGTATGGCCTTCGATCTGCTTGGTGACGTCGAGCAGCATATCGATCTCGCGCTTCTGCGCCTCGCCGCGCACCAGCCGTTCCATCACCCGCCACATCCAGCCGGTGCCTTCGCGGCATGGCGTGCACTGGCCGCAGCTCTCGTGCTTGTAGAAGTAGGAAAGCCGCGCGATCGCCTTCACGACATCGGTCGACTTGTCCATGACGATGACAGCCGCGGTTCCAAGGCCGGATTTGAGGTCGCGCAGCGCGTCGAAATCCATCGGCGCGTCGATGATCTGCTCGGCCGGCACCAGCGGCACCGAAGCGCCGCCCGGTATGACCGCCAAAAGATTGTCCCAGCCGCCGCGAATGCCGCCGCAATGCGTCTCGATCAGTTCGCGGAACGGGATCGACATCGCCTCTTCGAC
>NZ_RZQA01000138.1:0-9827 GCF_004022915.1 Mesorhizobium sp. M7A.F.Ca.US.006.04.2.1 | reverse complement strand
CAATGAATGTGCGCAAGATCATTGGCTGGAATCTCCGCAAGCTCCGGGCAGAGCAAGGTTTGTCGCAAGAGCGGCTGGCATTGGCGGCGGAGATCGATCGATCTTACGTTGGCCGCATTGAGCGAGGCTCGGAGAACGTCACCATCGATACGTTGGATGCTTTGGCAACCGTCCTTGGTGTGCCCGCCGCGGCTCTTTTGATCGAGCCTGCCAAAGGGGCGCGGCAGCCTATGCCCTTGTCGTCCGGCAGAAGGCCAAAGGCGACTTAGATGTACCGGCGGCTGTGCCCCTGTGCCCTGTGCAGAGGGCAACATTAGTATTCCTCCGGCAGCATGACGGTCATCACGCGAATGGTCACAGCGGGGTCGGATGCATCGGGCGACAGGTTTACCAGCGCCCGGTCATAGTAGTCTATTTTGAAGAACAGCTGCCGCTCGCCGACGTGCAGCAGAGCGCAATCGTGCTGGCCCCATGGATCGTTGTTCTCGTCGAATGCATCGAAGTTGGCGATGGCCAGCAGAATGGCGCCGATCTCTTGGGCAGGCAGTGCGGCGACACCGGCGGTCATTACCATGCGGCCGCCCGCACCGGTCTGGCGCAGTTGGTCGTTGAGGGTTCGAATACGCGTGGTTCGATCAGCCGCCGACAGCCGACCGACGCGCTCCTTTGAGCATGTCATGGGGTGGTTCCTTCGAATGGATGTCTGGTTGAGGGGTGACGGGCCAGGACGAACCCGGCCCGTTGCAAGACCGCTTACTTCTTCGCCAGCTGGCGCGGGTGGATCAGGCCGAGTTGGTAGTAGCTGCGGTCGACGTGGGCTGCATCCGGATAGTCCCTGAATTTCAGCGTGAAAATGCCCTTGGCTTTCGCCTTCATGATCCGGGCCTCAAAGTATCCCTCGTCGGGGCCTTCCGATGCCAGTACCATGTCGCCGACTGCCAGCTTTGCCCAAAGGTCGCTATCGTTACCGCCAGCGGCACCGCCGCCACCGTCGCCCCTGCCATGGCCCGCCACGGCCTCAGGCGAGCCCGCTGAGGCGTTTTCGGGGCTGTCGACGGCCTTGTCGTCGCCCGACCCATTGTCGCGCTCGTCAGCGACGCCCGCTAGGGTCGCGATACGGGCATAGACTTCCGATTTGACGAACGGCACGAAAGCCCTGCCGCTGTCGAAAAGCTTGCCAGCCGGAAGGCGCATGACGATCTCGGGTGCTTCGCCGGGCTCAACGCGATGCGAATGCATCCCCATCAGCCTAGCCGCGCTTTCTGCCGCCTCGACTTCGGGCAGCAAGAAGACCGAGGCGTGGGTTTTACGAGCGTCATCCCTGCCGAAGACGATCAACGATCGGGTGGTTTCGGAGGCGACATTCATTGGCCTGCCTCCATATATGACAAAGGGGCCAGAAGGCCCCTTGTGGTGTGATTTGAGTGGTGCCGACATGGTGTGTCGGGTCGATCTGTCAAAGGCATGTCAATACTCCTGTTAAGGTCTGGCCTAACCGCGTCAGCCGACGCAGCTCGCCGCAGTCAGTATAGAGGAATATTTTCCTATTGTCAATGGAAGCCGTTCAGGGTAGCGCGTTATGGATACTCCGTTGTCGCTATCCTGTTTGCACAAACGAGGGCCGCTTCTGCGGGATGACTTTTCAGCCATTAGCTCTCGGTGGGGCGAGGCTTCTTCCGCTTGAGGAGCGTTACAAGCACGGTCCGCATCGACGAGTGCTCTGAGCTATCCAGCTCCACAACCCAGTCGTCGTTGTGCTTGTGCCAAGGGAACTTCGCGTCTCTCAAAGCTTGTCGAAATGCCTTGGGATCAACACCAACGGACCGGGCCATATCCGCAGCGCCTGTTAGCTTAGTCATGACACCTCCCATGCTTTTTGCGAGCATAGACGAGCTCGCCTCATGCGGCGACAGGCGGGATAGCGCCGACAAGCGCGCCCTCTGGAGATCCCCCGGCGAACGGGTGATTCACGAGGGCTATGCTAGGAGCATCGCCATTCTATCTGAAGCAGTATTCTGTAGCCCGACGTTCGAGGTCAGTGTCATACTGAAGCGCGCAGCCACGCCCTGCCCTTCCTACGATGAGCCTCGACTTTGCAACACCTCGGTGATACACAAGCCGCGCAAATCGGTTGCCAGTGCCATTGATTTTGTTGTCTTTTTTCTGCATTCTGCCCATTCCGCCTCTGGGCACCATTCTACTTCTTTGATATTGTTGTGTTTTTCGATGCTGCTCATCGTATCGATGCTCATCAGTTTGACGTTTTTTCAACCGGATTTGACAGTTTTGTTGGCCGCCTCTCGTCGAGAGGCGACAAGCGCCTCGGCGGAGATATTTCCTGCGGCCAACATACCGGTCGCTGCGATAGCAGTTGATGCGGAAACGACGACGCGGCGATTGACGTGCTGATCCAAGACACTATCCTCTCGCAGTGGAGTAACGGGCTCGCTGCCCGCGCGCGAATTCCAGTGGGTATGAACCGCGGTGACAAGCACCAGGTTCGCCGATGGCGCGCTCTCGGTTCGAGCTGGCTTCTGAAGGCTGGTGAAAACGCTCCGGACGGGAACGGTTTTCAAGCATGCCCTTTCGAGGCGAAGCTTGCGCGCGCACAACTATTGACCGAGATTGGCGGCGTTCGTGGAACTAATGAGGGGGACACAATGAAAGAATATCTGCCCTATCTGGCAATCGCATCCAGCGTTGTTGCAGCAGGACTTGGCGTCCGCGCTGCCACTGTCGTAGTCAGAAACTCGATCGACGACTTTATGACCGACATTGGCCGGCAGAGCAGACGGGCGAGCTTCGCGGCCGTTGCGGCAGGCGCTTCGGTAATTCTACGGTCTGTCGACCGACTGGCGCAATGAACAGTTCCACATCTGGTGACAGAGTTAATCGTGTAGACGCGAACTACAATATTTTCGAGCCGCAACCAGCAGCTAGTCCTATCGGCGAAAGCGGACCTCTTACCGCGATTTTAGAAAATATCACATCGTTAGTTGAGAGCGCGAAGAGCCTTCATCGACGCAAAAAGTATGCTGTCTGCAGTCATATTTCTATATTGTCCGTCGAGGAATCGTCAAAATACCTTATCATTTACTGCAAAGCCCATCTCCCAGAACGCATTTTCAATCATCGATATAGGCACCTAAGCAAGCATGCGATATCGGACGCTCCTTGGTATTTATCTGGGAAACTATCCGTTTTATACAGCGTGCATTTAGCTGCGGAGATGTTATCGCCGGGCGATCAAGGCTGGGAAGAAATGCAAACACTGTCGAAATTGTTGTCGCCATACATCCTTCGAACGGATCCAATCGCGGTGGCACAATCAATCATGGGTGTTCTTGATACACGTGATAATGATGAATTGAGTGAGATGTACAAAAAATCTGATAGAGAGCGAGAGAAAGCTCGACTTTCGTCGGTCTATGTGGATGTCTCGAATAAGCTAGAGATCACATCCAGCCCTGCCGATTTTGACCGAAAAAGATCGAAAGACTATCTAGACCAAGCATTATATTGCCTAGCTGTGGTTGAGTTCATTTCTAGACCTACCGAAACCATATTGGATTTCGTTCAGTTGCTCCCATCTGGGCAACGGCAGAGATTTGAGCGCGAGGCGAGGCGTAGCGCTTTGCAACTAGCGAATATTAAGCACGTCGCGCTTTCGGAGGTTAGAGTAGCGGATGAAGATGAAACGCTATCGAAAGTCGCTGTTCGCCAGCCGAAGGCTGGCGAACAGATGAGAGACGCCGAAGACGTAACGGACGAGCAAATTCTTTGACGCGTAAACTGGGGTCGGAGAGTCTACTTGCGTTCGACCGCGCCGTGAAGGTTTTCCCCAGTCTAAACCCCGAGGTGCTAAAGTACCACTCGTCAAGTCAAATAGGAGCAGGCAACTAGTATCTTGTGATAGTCAAGGCGCCGGCTTGAATCCACACCTGAAGGAAGGTGTCCCTCGCATCGGGCCGGTGCAGCGAAATCAGATTTGCAAGGAAAGAGCATGGCACGCCAGCCGATAGCAACTGCACGTCCAACTGCCGTATTGTCGGATGCGCAGCTCCGCGCAGCGCTTCCAAAGCTCAAACGACGACTTGACGAGCTAACTACTCTCAATGTTTTCGCATTGACGGAAAAGGACGGACGTAACATTCTAGATAGTCACTCAACTAAGATAAACTCAACGCTTCGAGATATTTTCGGAGTTGATACTTTGGAATATTCTGAATGTAGCGTAGAAACCTTTCAACCGGTGTTTGGTATTTGGTACAGCGGGATGGATGACTCCCTTCTCGGCAACATCAGCACGGTCGAGAACAAGGTGACGAGTTGCATCACCACGCTGAAGTCCGTCATCGAAATTTTTGAGGAACGTCTCGGCGACGAAGGCGAGAGCAGTATCGAAAGGACAGCACGTGCATACGATGGCCTTGATCTTCATCGGGAAATCGCGCGTGCGGCAAATAAGCTATATCAGGATGGCCATTATGCTAACGCCGTAGAGGCAGCCGTGAAGGCGCTCAACGGCTTGGTGCGTCTCCGTAGCGGACTTGAGTTCGACGGCACGACACTAATGGAGCGGGCGTTCAGTCCATCTAACCCCATATTGAAATTCAACGCGCTGCAAGACCAGAGCGATAGGGATGAACAGAAGGGCTTCATGCAACTATTCAGCGGCGCGGTGTCAGGTCTACGAAATCCGAGGGCACACGGATTCATTAACGATGACGCCGAGCGTGCTTTGGAGTTCATCGCCTTCGTGAGCCTGCTTGCGAAGCTTCTCGACGTGGCCACCACCTAGCCGCGCCCGCCGCACACATCGTCGAGCGAAACAAGTTTGCGCTCTTCTGCCACCAGCGGATTCGATTTGCTTGGTGATCCCCCAACCTTAGGGCAAACTGCCTGCTGGGGTGCTAGGAGGAGAAATGAGAGCACGCGCAGCAACGCTTGGGGATCTGGAGGATGTCTTTCGCGGTCTGTCGAAGCGGATGTCGGACGAATACGTCGCTGCCGGCAAGGACAGCAAGATCGCCTACGACAACCTTATGATGAATTTGAAGGAGGGCCGCGCGCACGCGCTTGTCGAGGGTGACAAGGCCGTGGCGATCATCGCCTGGCATGAGAACAGCGACGCCGCCGACACGCTGTTCGCCGCACGGGAGGACTTCTTCCGGGCCACGACCGTCCGTTTCTGCAAGCGGCATATCAGGCATATCCAGGCGCTCGCCGGCAACCTCGCCATCCATTCGCGCAGTTGGCTCCAGGGGCCGGATGTCGCAAGATGGTTCGGCGTCATCGGCTATGTCGAGCGCGGCCGGGAGAACGGCGCCACTTTGTTCGAGCTGCCGCCGGCTCGCATCGGCTAGGAAACCCTGGGCTGGTCAAGATCCCTTGCCGCAAACACCGCCACCCTCTCGCGATCGCCCGCACAGGTTCGTCGATGCGGGTCACCGTCTTCGGCTCCAGGATCCCTTGCTCGGCGGCCTTCTGAACTGCCTTAGCAAGCGGCTTGCGCCGGGCGCCGATTGGCGAGATGTTATGGGAGGGCAACCGGGGGGCAAACCGGCACGCCGAGACAGATATGGCTGCTGGAAATGTCACGAGCTTGCTTCGCCTTTCTTGCCTTTGTTGCCTTGGTGAGGCCGGTAGGGGCAGGCGAGTGGACGTCTCATCTGCTTGACCGCCCAAGCCTGGCAACCGCCTATTTTCGCCAAGCCGATCTTGTGACTGCATACGCGACCGCAATGGCGCGCTTCCGTCTGCAGTTCGCAGGGCGTGCCGGCGAAAACAACCTTGCGGTCCCTCTCGAACCACTGCTTTTGCGGGCGGAATTCCGTGCGCGGACATGGCGCTCGGCGGACGGCAGCCTGTTGCAAGGCTTTGCCGGCAAGGGCGGCTTCCGGCTGACTATCGGCAACTGCCTGGCGCGCATCTGCGCTGCCAGCGAATGCAGCGATGCCGGTTGGCCGGTTTACGCCTGCAGCGACGGAGGCAAGCGCAAGATGTCCGTCACGGATTTTGTGACGGCAAACTTCGGCGGCGTCTCCTACCGCCGATTGAGCGCCTCCCCTTCACAGGAATGACAGCGCCGACCGTCTTGCTGCGGCGTTCAGCAAAGGGCGGTGTCCCTCCTCACCGCAAACGCCGCCTGCACCGCGCGATTGACGGTGACCGGCAGGATCGACATGTGGTTCTCGCCGGCATGCAGTTCGAAACTGGCGCGCACGCCCGGGAGAGCGTCAAGACGCTGCGCCATTGCCCGCGCGAATGCGTCGGTGCGTGTCACCTTTTTCTGCTTCAGGCGCTTTTCCTCGTCCTCGGCGCCAATCTGGAACGGCGCCAGCTTCTCGGTCTCGTACTCGCCGGCCGACAGGATCATGGTCGCCGCCAAACCATCGGGAATGGCGGCCTCGAAGGCTTCGAGAAAGCGGTCGATGGCACGCTCTTCCCAATAGATGGCGGGGCTCGCCGCGATCCAGGTCTGAAAGGAAGAAGGCCGCGTGAACAGGGCGTAGAGCGCAAACAGGCCACCGAAAGAATGGCCGTAAAGCGCCTGGCGGCTGGCATCGACCGTGACCCGGCTGGCGACCCACGGCTTCAGCTCATCCTCGATGAAAGCAAGGAATTTCCCTGCCCCACCGGTCCGGACTTCGGACGTGCCTTCGTGGAAGGGCGGGTAGGTCTTGCCTGGCGGCGGGCCGAGATCCCATGAGCGGCGCAGCGGATCATAGGCGCCGTCGACGGGATAGCCGATGGCGACGATGACGCCCCAGCCGACATTGGTGCCCGTGGGATAGAAGGCCTGCGCGCGCATGGCGTCGACCGCCGTGCCGATGACGGCGTTGCCGTCGGTCATGTAGAGGACCGGCCAGCCGGCCTCGGGCACCGGCCCGGACGGCACATGCAGGAATATCCGCCAGGGCGCGCCGCCCTGCGCCGGAACAAGATCGTGGACCGCCGTGTTGGCGATCAGGGCTGGCGTCGCGTTGGACATGGATATCTTGGACATGGATATCTCCAGGCAAAACGGTCAGCGGCGGCGCAGCAGCCACATCAGCACCGGGCCGCCGATCAACGTGGCGACGAGACCGGCCGGGATCTGGCGCGGGAAGATGGCGATCCGGCCCACCCAGTCGGCGGCGACCATGATCAGCGCGCCGGCGAGCACCGCGCCAATGGCCTGCGGCAGCGCACGGGAAAGGCCAAGGCGACGAGCAAGATGCGGCGCCATAAGGCCGATGAAGGTCAGCGGACCGACGATCAGCGTCGAAGCCGCGGTGAGTGCCGCGACGGCCAGCAGCACGAGAAGCCGCGCCCTCTTCAGGTTGATGCCAAGGCCCTGAACGGCGGCGGAGCCGAGCGGCAGGATGTCGAGCCAGCGCATGAAGAAAGGCGCGAGCGCGAAGAGGCAGACCGCGATACCACCGGTCAGCAGGGCGTCACCGACATCGACGCCATAGGTCGAACCGGTCAGCCAGTTGAGCAGCAGCATGGCGCGAGGATCGCCGGTCGCGGTGAGCACCAGGATCAGCGCGTCGAACAAGGCCGTCAGGGCAACGCCGGCAAGCAGCAGCCGCTCCGGCGCATAGGCGGCACGACGGCCGATCGCCAGCGTCACCAGCAAAGCGGCGAAGGCCCCGATCGTTGCCGCCGCCGTCTGAACCGGGCGCCCGGCATCGACGAGCGCAAACAGCGCCACCATCATGCCAAGGGCGGCACCGGCACTGATGCCCAGCACTTCGGGGCTGGCCATCGGATTGCCGGTCAGCCGCTGCATCATCAGCCCGGCAAGCGCCAGCATCGCCCCGGCACTCAGCGCGGCAAGCACGCGAGGCCACCGCCACGACAGCAAAGGCTGCAGCTCGTCGCCGAAGGCGAAGGTCCAGCCATGCGGACCCGGTTCATGGAGCAGGGCCAGCCCGAGCAGCAGAAGCAGAGCCAGGCCGAGTGCCATGAGAACAAGGCCGGGCCGGCTTGCGCGCGGCAGGCGCACGGCCATCAAGGTCGGGGCTTCCGAGCCAAGCGCAAGGCGCGGCAGCAGCCAGAGCAGCAGCGGCGCACCGAGAAGTGCTGTGATCGCTCCGGTCGGCAGCAGGTCGCCTTGCGGCCCGGTGGCGATCTGCACGCCTTGATCGGCGGCCCACAGCAACGCGCCGCCGATCAGCGGCGCCATCACCAGTTGTTGGCCAAGCCGCCGGCCACCGCCGATGCGCGCGAGCGTCGCCGCGGCCAGGCCGACGAAGCCGATGACGCCGACAGCGGCAACGACAAACGCGATCAGCGCGACGGCGGCCGCCAGTCCGGCGAAGCGATAGGCGCCGAGCGGCACGCCAAGGCTGCGCGCGCCTTCATCGTCGAGGCCAAGCAGGGTCAGGGGCCGCACCATGAAGAAGATCGCAAGCGCAGCAGTGCCGATGCGGGGCAAAAGCCACAGCGTCGTCGACCAATCCTGCTGGCCGAGCGAACCGGCGCCCCAGATGAACAGGCTGGCCAGCCATTCATGCCGCAGCACGATGAGAGCGGCACCGATGGCGCCGGCATAGAGGCTGACCACAAGCCCCGCCAGCACCACCGAAAGCGGCGACAGGCCCTTGTGCCAGGACAGAGCGATGACGGCGGCAAGGGCCATAAATGCGCCGGCCAGCGCCACCCATTCGCGGCCGAAGGCAAGCAGGGACGGTGACAGAAGCGTCGCCAGTGCCAGCGCCAGATAGGCGCCGGCCGAGACGCCAACGGTTTCAGGCGAGGCGAGCGGGTTGCGCAGAACCTGCTGCAGGACAGTTCCGGCAAGCCCGAGCGCCGCACCGCACAAAAGGCTGATCGCAAGACGGGGCAGGAAGGCATAGTGGACGAGCACCTGCCGCATGTCAGCGATGTCGGGAGCGGCGAGCGATTGGAGCCAGAGCGCCGATGGCAGTTGCACGGTGAGGTTCGAGACGGTTGCCGCTGCCGCAGCCGCGAGCAGCACCGCGCAAAGCAGGATCGCGCCTACCGGCTGATTGCTGGAAAAGCTCCACACGGGGGCCCGGCCGGCCGACGCAGGCTTCCCCCTTTGGGCAATGGCAGCATCCTCAGCCATGGGCGGCCTCCGCGGTCATCGCCGATGCCAGGACCCGAGCAAAACGGCTCGCGGATGGAAGCGCGCCAAACATCAGGACGGCAGGAAGGCGCATGATCGAGCGGTTGCGCACGAAGGGCATGGCATTCCAGACCGGACTTTCGGTCAGCGTGCCGCCGGCGCCCTCAGGCAAGGGTTCGAGATAGGCGAGGCGCGCATCGCTGGATGTCGCCAGCCCGTCGATGCCGACGGTCGAAAACCCCCAATAGTTGGTCTCGGCCGTCCACGCGTTGCTGAGCCCGATGCGGTCGAACACCTCCTGAAACAGGCTCTTTGCGCCGTAGACGCGCACATTGCGGGGGTCCAGGAAGCTGACGACATAGATCGGCCGTGCCGAAAGCGGCGCCAGTTGCTGGCGAACCTCCAAAAGATACGCGTCTGTCGCCGCGATCAGCGCCTCGCCTTCGCTTTCCTTGCCGACAAGCCCGGCGAGCTGGCGCGTCGCCTCGAGCGCGCGCCGATAGGGTTGCCCGGCCTCGGTATAGAGCCCGATCGTCGTCACTGGAGCCACGCGTTCGAGCAGCGGCTTGATGCCCTCGAGATACGGCATGGACAGGATGATGTCGGGCCTGAGCTGCTGCAGGAATTCGAGATTGGGCTCGAGCAGCGTGCCGAGATCGGCGACGTCGGGCGGCAGCCGCGGCTCGACCACCCATTTCTCCCAGACCTCCCGATCGGCAATGGCGACCGGGCTGACACCGAGCATGAG
>NZ_RZQA01001389.1:0-942 GCF_004022915.1 Mesorhizobium sp. M7A.F.Ca.US.006.04.2.1 | reverse complement strand
GGCTGGTGACGTCGCTCGCCAACGATCGGCGCGGTCTTCGCGCCAGAGGCTTTGCCGTCGTTGCTGCTTAAGGCGGATGAAGGGGCGCAAAGCGGCGTCTGGACGTGTGCGCACTTTCGCCCTCGCTTCGCAGACGCCGATGGCGTAAGGAGCGGCGATGGAAAACAACCGATTTGAAACACCTGTGACTGTGAAGTCAGTCGCGGCGGGAAGCACTCAGCTCTTGCGCACGGCGCGTGAGGCTTCCGACTACCTCCTCAACAGCTGGCCCGGCAAGCGCAGCCCCAAGCATCGCGCGGCCCTGCAGGCCTGCCATGACGCACTCGCCGGCGACAAGCCGGCGATGAACGCCAGGCGCGCCTTCATTGCGGCGGCGCGCGAAGTGGACGTCTTTGTCAGCGACAAGGCGCCGGCCTGACACAAGGCGACATCCGAGGCGGCAATCCGGATTGAGGCACGGCCCGCATCTGCGGGCCTTTTGCCGTCACTTTGCCGTTTCGGTTTCGGCTTCAGTCTCGTCTTCGGGCTTCGAACGTTCCCTCGCTGCAACCTTGGCTGCCAGCTTCTCGGCCTTCTTGGCCGCCTTCTGGCGGTCGCGTTCCTTGCGTTCCTGATCGTAGTTTGGTGGTCGCGCCATATCGGCTCCTTTTTCACTGCCTCGCGGCTCTGGTCCTGCCTAGGAGCATTAGCCGTCAAACACAACAGCTGAAGCGATAGTGCGTCGATGATGGCCAGGCTTGCAAGATGCGCGCCGCAATGATGGGGCCACGCCCATCATTGCGGCGGCGATACCTATCGCCGTCGATTTGCCGATCAGATGCCGCTTCGGTCAATCACCAGATCGGCGGCACCAAAGCGGTCCTTTGCCGTCAGCTGCTGGTGCCAGTAGGGATAGAGCAAGGGCGGCCGGCTGACCGCGTCGAGGCGCTCGCGCTCCTCGCC
>NZ_RZQA01001388.1:0-942 GCF_004022915.1 Mesorhizobium sp. M7A.F.Ca.US.006.04.2.1 | reverse complement strand
GTGTGGATGACGTCGCCACCCTTGCCGGCGGCCAAGGCCGTCGAGACGATCGTCGGATAGTTCTCGTCCGGGAAGGACTCGAACTTCACATGGATGTCCGGGTTGGCCTTGGTGAAATCGGCGAAAAGTTCGTTGTAGGCGGCCTTGTCTTCCTGGCGCCAGGTCCAGAACGAGATGTCGGTGGCATGCGCCACGCTGGCTGCCAATCCCCATGCGAAAGACGCGGCCGCGAGGGCCAGCCCAATCCTTCTCCTGCTCATGTTGCAATCTCCCAATCGCGCTTGATGCGCTTTTTACGACGATTATCAAATCATAGTTCTTGCCGTCTGGAAAGATAGTTTGTAAAGTTTCCTAACTAATGTGGATTGGACGCGGCAGCCCGGCTTGCGCGGTGGATATGGTGACCCAGAAAATCATTGCAGGCGTGGATATAGGCGGCACCAAGACGCGCATCATGGCGTGCCAGGGCGAGCGCATCGCCGACGAGGTGCTGGTGACGGAGAGCTGGCGCATTCGCCAGATGGAGACTGATGCCGAGACACTGGCTGGGATCGTCGCGGGATTGTGCGGCGGGGTCGCGCCCGCTGTGCTGGCCGTTGGCGCGCATGGCTGCGACACGGGTGAACAATGCCTTCGCTTCCAGGCTCTGCTGGCAAGCAGGACCGGTGGTGCGGTGCAGGTGGTCAACGATGCCGAGCTGATGGTTCCTGCCGCTGGCTACATCGACGGCATCGGCGTCGTCTCCGGCACAGGCTCGATCGCGGTGGCACGCACGGCCGATGGCAAGATGCTGGCAGCCGGTGGCTGGGGCTGGATCCTTGGCGACGAGGGCAGCGCGCCGGCATTGGTGCGCGAGGCGGCGAAAGCAATCCGGCACAGCCTCGACCGGGGCCAGGATGGTGACCCGCTGATTGCCGGGCTGATGCGCGAACTGGGTACAGA
>NZ_RZQA01001387.1:0-942 GCF_004022915.1 Mesorhizobium sp. M7A.F.Ca.US.006.04.2.1 | reverse complement strand
GACGTATCGTCATTCGGCCGCCGGAAGAGGCCAAGATCGTCGCGGCTGAATCCATCATCGTCGGCAACACGGTGCTCTATGGCGCAACCGAGGGCGAGGCCTATTTCGCCGGCGTCGCCGGCGAGCGTTTCGCCGTGCGCAATTCGGGCGTCGCCGCCGTCGTCGAAGGCGTCGGCGATCATGGCTGCGAGTACATGACTGGCGGCATCGTCGTCGTCATCGGCAAGACCGGCCGCAACTTCGCCGCCGGCATGTCTGGCGGCGTCGCCTACGTGCTCGACGAGGCGGGCGATTTCGCCGAGCGCTGCAACATGGCGATGGTCGAGCTGGAGCCGGTTCCGGAAGAAGACGATCTGATGGAAAGGCTGCTGCACCATGGCGGCGACCTCGACCACAAGGGCCGCGTCGATGTCTCCGGCGACATGACCAGCCATGACGAGGAGCGGCTCTACCAGCTGATCTCGAACCATGTGCACTACACCGGGTCGGTACGTGGTCGCGAGATTCTCGACGACTGGGCGACGTTCCGGCCGAAGTTCCGCAAGATCATGCCGGTCGAATACCGCCGCGCCCTGATCGAGATGGAACGCATGCGCATGGGCGTTGCGGCGGAATAGGCTTTGCAATGGCCGGGGAGCCCAGGCTTCCCGGCCCATCTTCATCGACAGTTTGACCTCCGGCGCAAGGTTGCCATGGCTGCCTCAAGGGGTTAACGGGTGCGGCGAAAACCGCACCATCTGGACAGCAGGAACTGGACTATGGGCAAGGTAACAGGCTTTCTCGAAATCGACCGGCAGGTGCACAAGTACCAGCCGGCCTCAGACCGCATCCGGCATTTCCGCGAGTTCACGCTGCCGATGTCTGACAAGGAGGTCGAGAAACAGGCCGCGCGCTGCATGGATTGCGGCATTCCGTTCTGTCACGGGCCGACCGGCTGCCCGA
>NZ_RZQA01001386.1:0-943 GCF_004022915.1 Mesorhizobium sp. M7A.F.Ca.US.006.04.2.1 | reverse complement strand
CCAATGTTTCGGCGGTGCTGCAGGCGCTGCCGCTGGCGGTGACGATGGGAGCGGCACTTGTCTTTGGCGAGACTGTCGGCTGGCGGCGTTGGCTGGCCATCGCCATCGGATTTGCCGGCGTGCTGATCATCGTGCGGCCGGGCTTCGAAGGGTTCAGCGTCTACTCGCTGTCGGCGCTGGCCAGCGTCGCCTGCTGCGCGGTGCGCGATCTCGCCACCAAGCGGATTCCCAAGGCCATTCCGACATTGCTGGTGTCGACGGCAACCGCGCTTGCCATGACCATCGTCGGCGCGGCGCTGTTGCCGGCAATGGGCGGCTGGACGCCGATGACGGGCAACAGCACGGCCCTGCTGGCCCTGGCTGCTGTGCTGGTGATTATCGGCTACCAGTTCATCATCATGGCGATGCGGGCGGGCGACATCTCCTTCATCGCGCCGTTCCGCTACACGGCCCTGATCTGGTCGATCCTGCTTGGCCTGTTCATCTTCGCGGACATTCCCGATCTGCCGATGATCGTCGGCGCCACCATCATCATCGGCTCCGGCCTCTATGCGCTCTACCGCGAGCGGGTCGTCGGCCGGCGCAAGATCGTCGCCGAAAGCACGGGGCCAAGCATGGTTCCGGACGGAATCTAGCCAGATCATTGAAGGTTCTTGTGATTTCCGACGGCTGGCATACAGGCTTCGTGGCATGAAGCGAGACATTGCGGGGATTGTTCTGGCCGGTGGCCAGTCGAGGCGGATGGGCGGCGGCGACAAGAGCCTGTTGCCGCTTGGCGATGGCTGCCTGCTTGACCAGGTCGTGTCGCGCTTCGCCCCGCAAATAGAATCGATGGCGCTCAGCGCCAATGGCGACCCTGCACGACTCCTGCGCTTTGGACTGCCGGTGCTTGCCGACAGCGTGCCCGGCTTTGCCGGTCCGCTCGCCGGAATCCTGACCGGCC
>NZ_RZQA01001385.1:0-944 GCF_004022915.1 Mesorhizobium sp. M7A.F.Ca.US.006.04.2.1 | reverse complement strand
ATCCATGACGCCGCCATGGCCCGGGATGAGCGCGCCTGAGTCCTTGCGGCCATGGCGGCGCTTGACCCAGGATTCAAACAGGTCGCCTGCCTGCGAGACAATCGACAGCACGAGCGCCACCAGGCCGAGCAATGCCAGATTGCCGACACCGGCAGCTACGGCGAGGACCAGCCCGGCGACGACGCCGCCGAGCGCACCGCCGAGCGCGCCGCTGCGCGTCTTGCCGGGCGAGATAGAGGGCGCCAGTTTCGGCCCCCCAACGGCACGGCCAACGAAATAGGCAAGGATATCGGTGGCCCAGACGACCGCAAACAGGAACAGGATGGCAATGAGGCCCGAACGATCGCCATCGCGCAGCAAGGCGAGCGACAGGCCTGAAACCGCGGCATAGGCGAGGCCGCTCGCATCCCATTGTCCGGTCTTGCGAAGCGAGGCGGCTATCGCCGTTGCGGCAACAATGGCCGCCACAAGCGGCAGCAGCCAGGAGGCGGCCAGGCCGCCGATCAAGGCGCCAACGAAGACGACCAGCAATGCTTCCGGCAGGAAACCCAGGCCCGTGGCCCCGGTCGGGCGCGACATGCGGGTCCATTCATAGAAGATCGCCGCCGATATCACGGCGCACAGCAGCCGGAACGGCAGACCGCCGATCCAGGTCAGACCGAGAGTGATGATGGCGAGCACGATCGCCGAAACGACACGCAGCTGGAGATTGCTCATCCCGCGGCCGGTCGCGAAGCGACGTCCTGGCCTCCAAGTCCACCGAACCGGCGTTCGCGGCCAGCAAACTCACGCAAGGCCTCGGCAAGGTGCTCGCGGCTGAAGTCGGGCCAGTAGCAAGGCAGGAAGACGAGCTCGCTATAGGCGGCCTGCCACAGGAGGAAATTCGACAGGCGAAGCTCGCCGCTGGTGCGAATGACCAGTTCCGGGTCGGGAATGCCTTGCGT
>NZ_RZQA01001384.1:0-945 GCF_004022915.1 Mesorhizobium sp. M7A.F.Ca.US.006.04.2.1 | reverse complement strand
CCAGAAGATCGGCGACGTGCTGGGCGAGCCGCTTTTGATCAACA
This sequence comes from Mesorhizobium sp. M7A.F.Ca.US.006.04.2.1, assembly GCF_004022915.1. NCBI lineage: Bacteria > Pseudomonadati > Pseudomonadota > Alphaproteobacteria > Hyphomicrobiales > Phyllobacteriaceae > Mesorhizobium > Mesorhizobium sp. M7A.F.Ca.US.006.04.2.1. The sequence continues at coordinate 901 of NZ_RZQA01001384.1, read as the reverse complement.
CCGACAAGCCGGCGTCCGAGCGGCGCGACCTTGCGATGAAGATGTTGAAGAAGGTTGGCCTCGGCCACGAGCACTACAATCGCTATCCGCATATGTTTTCCGGCGGCCAGCGTCAGCGCATCGCCATTGCCCGCGCGCTGATGCTGAACCCGAGCCTGCTGGTGCTCGACGAGCCGGTCTCGGCGCTCGATCTGTCGGTGCAGGCGCAGGTGCTCAACCTGCTTGCCGACCTGCAGGATGAGTTCCAGCTGACCTATGTCTTCATCAGCCACGATCTGTCCGTGGTGCGTTACATCGCCGACGATGTGATGGTGATGTATTTCGGCGAGGCGGTGGAATACGGCTCGCGCGACGAGGTCTTTGCCGATCCCAAGCACAGCTACACCCGGACGCTGTTCGCGGCGACACCGCGCGCCGACGTCGCGTCGATCAAGGCGAGGCTGGCGAAGAAGAAAGCGGCTTAACGTCTCTTCGTCATCCTCGGGTCTGCACTGCGTCGCTACGCTCCCTTGTTCCGCCCATGGATGACGACGCTGGAGAGGCCGCCTCTCACGACAGCTTGGCGATGATGGCGCGCAGCGCCTCGCCGAAGCGCCGGACTTCCTCGACCGTGTTGTAGTGGACCAGCGAGGCACGGATGGCGCCGCTGTCCATCGAGAGGTTGAGACGCTTCATCAGCCGTGGCGCGTACATGTGGCCGTCGCGGATGCCGATCTGCATCTCGGCCATTTCCTCGACGACCCGCTGCGGCGATAGTTTGCCGATGTTGAAGCAGAAGGTCGGCACGCGCTCGGTGATGCGGGCCTCGTCGGCGACGCCGTAGATGGTTGCCCCGCAACCTTTCAGCACGGCCAGCATCTCACGCGCCAGCACCAGCTCGTAGTCGCGGATGGCGCCCATG
>NZ_RZQA01001383.1:0-946 GCF_004022915.1 Mesorhizobium sp. M7A.F.Ca.US.006.04.2.1 | reverse complement strand
CGCCAGGGCCGCGCGCATGGCAACGATGCCGCCGACGACGATCAGCGCCGGCGAGGCGAGACCGGCGGCCGCTGCTTCCTCGGCAATGGTGGCGAGCGTGGCGACGACGGTTCGTTCCTGCGGCGTCGTCGCGGCGACGATCACTGCCGCCGGTGTCGACGGCGCCAGCCCGCCATCGAGCAGTGCTGCGGCGATCAAGGGCAGATTGGCCATGCCCATATAGACGACCACAGGCTGGCCGGTGCGGGCGATCGCTGCCCAGTCGAGATCGTCATCGGTGCCGGCGGCGTGGCCGGTGGCCAGGATCACCGCCTTGTTGATGCCGCGCATGGTGGCGGGGATGCCGGTCGCGGCCAGCGCACTGAGGCCCGAGGTCAGGCCGGGCAGTACGCGGAACGGGATACTTTCCCGCGCCAGCGCCAGAGCTTCTTCGCCGCCACGGCCGAAAATATAGGGATCGCCGCCCTTCAGCCTGACGACGCGGCGGCCTTCGCGTGCGAGCCGGACCAGCAGGGCGGTGATGTCGTCCTGTTTCATCGACGGTTTGCCGCCGCGCTTGCCGGCAAAGAAAAGCTCGGCATTCTCCGCAACTGCGACAATGTCAGGGGACACCAGTGCGTCGTAGACCAGCGCATCCGCCTCGGCCAAAGCCGCCAACACTTCAAGCGTCAGGCAGCCGGGGTCGCCGGGGCCGGCGCCGGCCAGCCAGACATGGCCCGGCTCCAGTTGGCGCGGCTTGAAGTTCAGCCGGGACAAGGCTTTTTCGAGCGTGGCGTTTTCGCCGGTGTTTTTGGTGCTGCCGCTCACAATCCGTCCCGTCCGCGAAAACGCCGCTGATAATGGGCGTCGTATAATGAACTCTCGCCAAAACCTCGCGCCGCCAGCGAGCGGCCGACGAAGATGATCGCCGTGCGCTCCATCGGATCGGCGGCGAGCTGTGCCTCGA
>NZ_RZQA01001382.1:0-947 GCF_004022915.1 Mesorhizobium sp. M7A.F.Ca.US.006.04.2.1 | reverse complement strand
ACCCAGTGATAGCGGTCGCTGCCGCCGGCCTCGAGCAGCAGCACCTTGTTGTGCGGATCGGCCGAGAGCCGGTTGGCGAGCACGCAGCCGGCGGAGCCGGCACCGACGATGACGTAGTCGTAACTGCCGAACGGAGACGGTGAAGCTTCGGTCACGTGCGCGCCTGCTGTCCGGCGATGCGCTCCCACATCGGGGTCATCGCCTGGTTGATCTCGCCATAGAGTCGATACCGCCGTGCGTATGCGTGAGCAACCGTCTCGTTGGGTACAAAATGTCGGGCGGCCGCTGTCATGGCGGTTGCACCGGCACTGTAGTCCGCGAAAATGCCGACGCCGGTGCCCGCCGCGATCGCCGCTCCCAGCGCGCCGGTTTCGCGGCTGCGCGCCACGGTGACGGGCACGCCGAGCACATCGGCGAAAATCTGCGGCCAGACGCTGCTGCGCGAGCCGCCGCCGGACAGCACCACCTGGTCGAAATCGGCGCCCGCTTTGTGCAAGGTCTCGACATGGCGCTTATGCTCGAAGGCGACCCCCTCGAACAGCGCACGCAGCAGATGGGCTCGGCTGTGCCAGCCGGCGATGCCGTAGAAGCCGGCGCGCGCATGGCCATTCTGCTGCGAGCCATAAAGGAAGGGATGATAGATCGGGATGTCGCTGTTGGGATCGACGGACGCCACCAGTTCGCTGCACAATTCGAATGGCGACTTGCCGGCTTCGCCGCCATGTTCGAGGAATTCGCGAACGATCCATTCGAGATTGGCGGCCGAGGTGGCACTGGATTCGATCGCCAGATAGCGCTGGCGATCGAAAGTCGACAGCATGAAGATCGAAGGGTCGCGGATCGGCTTGTCGGTGATGACCTGGTTGATGCTCCAGGTTCCGGCGATGACCGAGGCGGCACCGGTTCTGGTCACGCCCGAACCGACCGCGCTGGCGACGACATCGAAC
>NZ_RZQA01001381.1:0-947 GCF_004022915.1 Mesorhizobium sp. M7A.F.Ca.US.006.04.2.1 | reverse complement strand
CCTGGATACCGCCCAAAACGTAGATCTCGTCGGCGCCGCCCAAGTGCATGGCAGCGACGATGGCCGGGTGTGGCCCGCCCTGGAACGGTGGCGCGCATGCGACGATCTTCTTCACGCCGGCGACCTTCGCTGTGACCACGCTCATATGCGCGGAAGCGACCATTGGATATTTGCCGCCCGGCACGTAGCAGCCAGCCGTCTCAACGGGGATGTTCTTGTGGCCAAGGACGACACCTGGCAGCGTTTCCACCTCGAGGTCCTGCAGGCAGGCGCGCTGCTTTTCCGCGAAATTGCGGACCTGCACCTGGGCGAAGCGGATGTCCTCAAGATCTCTTGCCGAGACTTCGGACATGGCCTGCTCTATATCGCTGTCGCTCAGCCGGAAGCTCGGCGGCGACCATTTGTCGAAACGCTCCGACAGTTCCCGGACGGCGTCGTCGCCGCGTTTTTCGATATCGGCGAGGACCGTTTCGACGGTCGTTCGCACGGCCGCGTCGCCCTGGGCAACAGCCTCGGGATCCCTGCCCCGCTTCAGAAAGGTCGGCATGTTCTCATCCTTGTCTTGAGTCGGATGGACGGCACGACGCCGTCCATCTATCGCATTGCTGATCGTCAAGGCTTCACTGTCGCCTCGATCTTGGTCAGCTTGTATTCGTCGGCCGCAGCCTTGCAGGACGAGCAGTTGATGCCGGGCGCGTCGGGCGCCTTCTTTACATCCGCCGGCAGCGGTTGGATGGTCGCTCCCGGTGTTGGCTTGCCCTCCAACGCCGACTGCAGCGACAGTTCCGGCAGCAGCTCGGGATTGAAGACCTCGGTGACGAAGGACGACGGCACCTTGTCTGACGGAAAGACGTTGCAGCCGTCGGCGAAGGTGTCGCCCTTGCAGGGCTTGACCTTATCGGCCGGCACCCACGGCAGCGGGTACTCGACGTTCATCGGCTTCAGGT
>NZ_RZQA01001380.1:0-949 GCF_004022915.1 Mesorhizobium sp. M7A.F.Ca.US.006.04.2.1 | reverse complement strand
CTCCCGATGCGATCGCAATTTTTGGGATAGATGTTCGTGTGGTGCCTGTCGGCGACCTGGACGCTGCCTTACCAGAACCGGCCTCCTCCGGTCCGAACCACGGCGCTGGAACCTGATGAAAAGATCGATGTTCGGTATGCAGCTTGCCCTGCACAGCCAAGCGGTCTGGTGCGCCCCGTCGCCGCCTGGTCCGTTCAGCGGCGGGCCTTTGTGTGGTGATGACGCCACCGGCATTATTTGGCCAAGCTGGGGACCTGTGTCGCGAATCAAAGTTTGGGTGGCAGCTTGGCTTACAACGCCGGGCCAAGTGGTCTCAAAGCAAGACCCGCCATTGCTGATCAATGACGGGTCTTCGCTGTGCATCAATCGATGGACCGAACATCCCGAAGCTCAGCGCCGCGCCCCGTCCTTCGCACAGAGCGTTGGCGTCACACGCCTGTCATGGGACGAGCTTATTCGCTGAAGAACCGGCCTGCGGCCAGCGACCTGCGTTTTTAGGATGGCTCGACGCCGAGGTCGGTCCGCTCCTGCCTACCTGGCTGCCGTTGCCGGTCGGAGGGCGGGAGAGGAATGACCTCCTGCTCACTGCGCCCGGCAGCTTCGCCGAGTTTGTATGCCGCATATAAGGCGCCGATTCTGACTAACCAACGGATCATCGCAATCTCCTTTGGCGCCCAGAACACAGCGGCTTTCGATATGTTCCACATGCTGGAAGCGCCACCCTCCGCATCGTGCAGGATGGCGAGTGCTACAGACCATCGCGGCATGCCGACGTTTGGCATGTCTATCGGTGTCGATGCTCTCATCAACGCCTCGGCTATCTTTATCATTGCATCTCGGCCATCGTAACTGTGCGCTGCGGCAAGGTGCTTTGCAGCGGATGAAGGCCGCTCGTTCATGTGGCGGCCGCTACGGGACGCCGTCCTAAACGTGAAGCCAGGCCCAAACG
>NZ_RZQA01000137.1:0-9850 GCF_004022915.1 Mesorhizobium sp. M7A.F.Ca.US.006.04.2.1 | reverse complement strand
GCCTTCACCGTGCCCTGTTCGGTGACGACATTCCAGGTGCCGTCGACCTCCTGCGTCAATTCCACGACGCGGTTGCGCAGCACGATCTCGGCGCCGAGTTTTTTCGCCGCCTTTGAATAGGCGATGGTGGTGCCGGACGGGTCGAGATGGCCTTCGACCGGATCCCACATGGCGCCGACGAAATTGGTCTCGTCCATCAGCGGGAACATCGCCTTGGCTTCGGAAGGGGTGATCAGCTCTGTGTCCATGCCGAGATAGCGGCCCTTGGCGTGGGCAAGGCGCAGGAAGTCCATGCGCTCGGGCGTATCGGCCATCATCACGCCGCCGGTCAAATGCAGCGAGCAGGACTGGCCGGATATCTCCTCGATCTCCTTGTAGAGCTGCACCGTATAGGCCTGCAGCTTGGCGACGTTGGGGTCGCCGTTCAGCGTGTGGAAGCCGCCCGCCGCGTGCCAGGACGAGCCGGATGTGAGTTCAGAGCGCTCGATCAGCATGATGTCGGTCCAGCCGGCCTTGGCCAGGTGGTAGAGAACCGAGCAGCCGACGACGCCGCCGCCGATGACAACCGCTTTTACGTGAGATTTCATCAAGATAGGTCCGCTTTTGGAGAGATTGAATCGGGGGAGTGGGGCGTGCCTGTTTCGCGACGGCTGCGTGTTTCGTGAATGGCTTCCCCCACTCCGTCGCTGCTTCGCAGCGCCACCTCTCTCCCCTCCGGAGGGAGAGGAAGGGCGCTAGCCGGTATAAGCTCGCGCCCTTCCTCTACCCCGTGGATCGGGGGAGAGGTGTCGAGCGCAGCTCGACGGAGTGGGGGTCGACTGTTCATCAACAACACAGATGATCAAAAATCGGTCGGCGCGCCGCCCTCGGACCGCCGCTTGGCGACGAAGGCGTTGAGTTCCTCGTGGATGGCCGGGTCCATGTAAGGCTCCTCATAGGACGCCAGCCGCTCCTTCCAGACCTTGTTGGCCTTTTCGAGCGCCGTCGGGGAGCCGGCTTCCGCCCAGGTCTCGTAATTGCGCCAGTCGGAGAGGATCGGCGAGTAGAAGGCGGTCTTGTAGCGGTCCTGCGTGTGCTGGGTGCCGAAGAAATGGCCGCCCGGGCCGACCGACTGGATGGCGTCGAAGCCGAGTGCCTCTTCGGAAAGGTCGAGCGGGGTCAGGAATTCGGCCACCATCTGCAGCAGGTCGATGTCCAGGATGGTCTTCTCGTAGGAGCAGCGCAGGCCGCCCTCGAGCCAGCCGGCGGCATGCATCATCAGGTTGCCGCCGCCCTGGATGGCACCCCACAGCGAGAATACGCTTTCATAAGCCGCCTGCGCGTCGACCGTGTTGGCGGCGCAGGTGTTGGAGGTGCGGTAGGGGATGTTGTAGCGGCGGGCAAGCTGGCCGCCGACGAGCTGCGCCTTCATGTATTCCGGCGTGCCGAACGCCGGTGAACCGGACTTCATGTCGACATTGGAGGTGAAGCCGCCATATCCAACGGGGGCGCCCTTGCGCACCATCTGGGCGAAGGCGATGCCGGCAAGCGCCTCCGCGTTCTGCTGCACCAGTGCGCCGGCGATGGTGACAGGCGCCATCGCACCCGACAGGGTGAACGGCGTCACGACGACGACCTGGCCCTTGCTCGACATCTGGATGATGCCTTCCATCATCGGCACGTCGAGCTTGAGCGGCGAATTGGTGTTGATGATGGTGAAGACGGACGGCTCTTCGAGCATCTGCTCGTGGCTGATGCCGCGCGCGATCCTGGCGATCTCGATGCCGTCGACATTGCGTTCCTTGCCGAGCGAATAGATGTGGAACACCTTGTCGGTGAGCACACTGAGATCGCGGATGCATTCGAGATGGCGGACGGATGGATGGATATCGGTCGGCTCGACCGGGTAGCCGCCCGTGCAGTTCAGAATGTTGTGCATCTGCGCGAGTTTTAAGAAATTGCGGTAGTCCTGCTGGTTGCCGGGCCGGCGGCCGCGATCGATGTCGGAGCAATTGGGCGCCGACGCCATCATCGAGACGATCACATTGTTGCCGCCAAAGCGCACATTGTGCGCAGGATTGCGGGCATGGATGGTGAATTCCGACGGGCAGTGCGACACCAGGTCGAGGATCATGTCGCTGTCGAAGCGCACCCGCTCTGAACCGTCACGCACGTCGGCGCCATGCGCCTTCATGATGCTGCGGGCCTCGTCATGCAGCACGTCGACGCCGATTTCCCGCAGCACGCGCAGGGAAGCGAGGTGAATCGATTCCAGCTCGTCGTCGGAGACCAGCCTGGTTGGCGCCAGCGGGTTCTTCAACTGGCGAAAAGCCGGCTGCTCGAACGCGGCCGAGCCGCCGGCGCGCTTTCCAGCGCGGCCGCCGCGACGGGCACGGTCGGTGGCCAATGCCGGTTCTGAGGGTTGTAGGGCGGCGGTCATGATGGTCCTCGTGGGATGCGATAGCGGGCGGCATAATGGACCGGCGGCTGTCCGGCCATTGCGGAGGCGACGACCACTAGGGCGAGGGAAGCGACATGCCGGAACGACAGGTGCCCGGCCGCGACATCGGCTTGATCAGGTTGCCGCGTTGGAGCAAGCGGATTTCGGTGGCCGGCCCTTCCCTTCCGGGGATCGAACCGATAGCTACTTGGCTTGCCGGCCTGATGGCCAGCAGTTCATCTGGATGGCAGCATGGTCGCGACCGGCTCGAGCGAAGGCGAAGCAGGAACGCAATGGGCAGCGCTTGCCGGCGTCACCGCGGCACTTGCCATGTTTGGCGCCGCGCAAGGGCTGAGCTCGCCGCTGTTCACATTGCTGATGCAGAAGCAAGGCATGTCGCCGGCGCTGATCGGCCTGTCGGCGGCGATGATGCCGCTCGGGCTGATCCTGTCGGCTTCCTTCGTGCCGGCGGCGGTGCGGCTGGTCGGCGGGCGCAACCTGGCGGTCGGCTGCTCGCTGACCGGCGCGCTCTGCTTCCTGGGCATCGGCTATCTACAGGACTGGGTGGCGTGGTTCGTCATCCGCTTCATCATCGGCGTGGTCATCAATCCGCTTTATATCCTTGGCGAGGTGTGGGCGCTGTCGCTGGCACCGCCGTCGCGGCGCGGCCGGGTGATGGGCGTGTTCAACACGCTGATGGGCGCCGGTTACGCCGCCGGACCATTCGCGCTGACCCTGCTCGGCACGTCGGGCTGGGCGCCTTTCATGGTCGGCGTCGCCGGTTTCGCGCTCTGCGCGGTGATCCTGCACGCCGTCTCGTCAAAGCTCACCGGCTTCGAGGATGACGGCCAGCCTGCCAGCGGCCTTGTCGGGTTTGCCAAAATGGCGCCGGCGCTGCTGCTTGCCGTGCTTGTCTCGGCGGCGGTCCAGCAGAGCACCTATGCGCTGGTCCCGGTCTTCGGCGCCAGCTATGGCCTGGCGGAAGCCGTTCTGGCCTCGCTGGTGATGGCGCTTTCCCTCGGCAACATCCTGCTGCAGATACCACTCGGCCTTCTGGCGGAGCGTTTTGGCGGCCGCGCCATGATCATCGTCTGCGCACTGGCAACAACCGTTTGCGCGCTTTTGCTGTCTCTGCTGATCACAACGCCGTTGATCTGGGTGGTGCTGCTGGTGATGGGCGCGGTCGGTTACGGTGTCTACACCATGGCATTGGTCGAACTCGGCAGCCGGTTCAAGGGCTCTGTGCTGGTCGCCGGCAACGCTGCCTTTGCGCTGATGTGGGGCGTTGGTGGCATCGTCGGCCCACCCGGTGCGGGCCTGCTCATGCAAGGCATCGGCCCACTTGGGCTGCCGGTGGTTATTGCCGCTCTCGACGCGGTGCTGGTGATGTTCGCGCTGTACCGCTCATCCATGCGCCGAGCTTCCTGATAAGCCCAACCTCCTGACAGGCCCAGCCTCCTGACAGGCCCAGCCTCCTGACAGGCACTGTCTGGAGCAAGCAGTTTTCGCCCGCCAGGGGCTTACCTCTGCGCAACTCAATCGCTAATCCTGCAGCCCGACAGCGGTGCGTACATGAATTTGGTTGAATCGAACAAGGACGAGACGATGCAATGGGCGGCGATCACCGGTGTGATCGCGACCGTCTCGGTGTTCGCCATCGCGCAAGGGTTGTCCTATCCGCTGCTGAGTTTCATCCTGCAGCGCCAGGGCGTTTCGCCAGCGATGATCGGCTTGTCGGCGGCCATGACGCCGATTGGCTTCATTCTGTCATCGCCGTTGATCCCGGCGCTGGCCCGCCGATTCGGGGCAGGGCGCACCGCGCTCACCTGTGCGGCCCTTTCGGCTGTCGTGCTGGCGCTGATCGGCTGGACGCAAAATGTCTATTTGTGGTTTCCCCTGCGCTTCCTGATCGGCGTCGTGACCAATCCGCTCTATGTGCTGAGCGAGATCTGGGTGATCGCGCTGGCACCGCCGGCCCGACGCGGCCGCGTCATGGGTGTCTATTCGACGATCATCTCGGCCGGTTTCGCGACCGGGCCACTGTGCCTGCTTGCAGTCGGCACTGAGGGCTGGCCGCCCTTCCTCGTCGGCATTTTCGCCTTCGTGCTGTGTGGCATTTGCCTGGCCTCGGTGCTGCCGCGTTTGCCCAAGGTCGACGAGGCCGGGCACCAGGTTTCCGTCCTGGGTTTCGTGCCGCTGGCGTGGCTGCTTTTGTTCGCCGTCATAGTCGCCGCCGGCTTCGAACAGGGTGCGTTGGCGTTGCTGCCGGTCTATGGCACCCATCACGGCATCACCGAAACCCGCATGTCGGCGCTGCTGTCGGTGATGATCGCCGGCAACATCGCCATGCAGGTGCCGCTCGGCCTTTTGGCGGAAAGGCTTTCCGCGCGCCTGGTGCGGCTTGCCTGCGTCGCGATCACGGTGCTCGGCTGCGTCCTGCTTCCGCTTCTCATCGAGTCGCCGCTGATCTGGCCAATGATCTTTGTCTGGGGCGCGGTTTCCTACGGCATCTACACAATGTCGATCATCGAGCTCGGCGAACGCTTCACCGGCTCCGCACTGGTCGCCGGCAATGCGGCCTTTTCCTTGATGTGGGGCGTCGGCGGCATCGCCGTGCCGCCGCTGGCGGGGGGCGCCATGGATGTTATGGGCGCCGGCGGACTGCCGATCACGCTTGGGCTGCTGTGCCTGGCGCTGGCCATTGCGAGCCTCGCTGGTCGGCGGAAAGCCTCAATTGTGCGCTGAACATGGTGAATATCGACGGCCTGTCGGCGTTGGCTTTTTCAAAGCAACGCGTTTATCGGAGACCTCATGACCAAGCCTGCCACCCAGACGCCGAATTCCGCCCCCACGACCGACGATCCCTTTCTCTGGCTGGAGGACAGGACGGCCAAGCAGTCATTGGACTGGGTACATCGCCAGAACGAGATCACGGTTGGTGAATTGCAGGGCGATCCGTTCTATCAGGCGTCGTTCCAGACCGCGCTCGACCTGATGACGGCCGAGGACAACATCGCTGTCGGCGCGGCAAAAGCCGGCCATGTCTACAATTTCTGGCAGGACAAGACCAATGTGCTCGGCCTCTGGCGCCGCACGACCGTCGCTTCCTACAAGACCGAGAAGCCCGACTGGGAAACGATCATCGACTTCGACCAGCTTGCGGCGGAGGAAGGGATAAAATGGGTTTTTGGCGGCGCCAGCCGGCTCTATCCCGACTTCAACCTTTGCCTTGTCTCGATGTCGCCGGATGGCGGCGACGCCAGCGAGATGCGCGAATTCGACATCGCGACCAAGTCGTTTGTCGAGGGTGGGTTTCGTGCACCCGCTTCCAAGTCGGGTTTCAGCTGGCTGGATAAGGACACCGTGATTGTTTCGGCCGCTTTCGACGAGGCCGACAAGACCGAGTCCGGCTATCCGCGAATCATAAAGCTGTGGAAGCGCGATACCAAGCTGGAAGACGCAACGCCGATCTTCGAGGCGCAGAAAGAGGATCTCGCCGTTGGTGCCGCTGTCGAGTACGACGGTGACAGACGCTATCTGGTCCTGGCTCGAACGCTGAATTTCTTCGCTTCGCACATCTTCCTTCGGCTGCCTTCCGGCGAAAACAAACAGCTGCCGCTACCGGACGACATGACCGATACGGCAATATTCAGGGATCAGCTCGTGTTCGGCGTGCGCAGTGCATGGACGGCGCCCGACGGCACGGTTTGCAAGCCCGACGGCCTCTATTCGCTGGACCTGGCGCGCTGGGTCGAAACCGGCGCGATCGGGCCTGTCGAAACCTTGTTCGAGCCGGCCTATCGCGTTTCCATAGCCGGCATTGCCCGCACGCGGGACCGGCTGTTCGTCAGCCTGATGGACAATGTGCGCGGCAAAGTCGTCGTCTGCGAGCGCATGGATGGCAACTGGTCGCTGAAACCGGTGGCGCTGCCCGAAAATGGCAATGTCGGCATCAGTCATGCCGAGCAGTTCGGCTCGAGTGTGTCCTTCTCCTTCACCGATTTCCTGACCCCGAGTTCGATCATCTGGTCCGACGACAATGGCGAGACGCTCGCCACCGTGAAGTCGCAGCCGGCGCGTTTCGATGCCTCGCCGCTGATCTCGGAACAGTTCGAGGCGCGCTCCAAGGACGGCACGATGATCCCCTATTTCGTCGTCAGGCGGCGCGACCAGAAAGGTCCGGTGCCGACGCTGCTTTACGGCTATGGCGGCTTCGAAGTGCCGCTGCTGCCCGGCTATGCCGGCGTGCGTGGTAAGCTGTGGCTGGAGAAAGGCAATGCCTATGTGCAGGCATGCATCCGCGGCGGCGGCGAGTTCGGCCCGGCCTGGCATCAAGCGGCGCTCAAGGGCAATCGCCAAAACGGATTCGACGATTTCGCAGCGGTCGCGCAGGACGTCGTCAAGCGCGGCATCGCGACAGCAAGCTCGCTCGGCATCCAGGGTGGTTCGAATGGCGGCTTGCTGACCGGCGTTTCCTTGACGCAGCATCCCGAGCTTTTCGGCGCCGTCATCATCGAGGTGCCGCTGCTCGACATGCTGCGTTACGCCGAATTGCCGCCTGGAGCCTCGTGGATGGCCGAATATGGCGATCCGTCGAAACCCGAAGACGCGAAGTGGCTTTCAGCCTACTCGCCCTACCAGCATGTCGACGCCGCTGCCGCCTATCCGCCTGTGCTGCTGACCACATCGACCGCTGACGATCGAGTCCATCCCGGCCATGCGCGCAAGATGGCCGCCCGCTTGCAGGAAGCCGGCCATGCGAGGACGCTGTTCTTCGAGGAGACCGAGGGCGGCCATGGCGGGCGTGGCGACCGCCGGCCGCAGGCGGCGCAGACGGCGATGAAATATGTCTTCCTGCAAAGGGCGCTGACAGCCAAGGCCTAGAGTCATTCAGTTATGGGCCAAGCAAAGGGTGGTTCTCCTCGAGCAGCCTTTGCTCTAAGGTGGCTTCCATGGCTCTCGTCAGGACGTTGATTGACGCATTTGAGGCTCGCGCATTGCGGGTCGCGGTGACGCCGTCACCGCGCACGCTGCGCGCCGAGCTTTTGCGGCTGTGTGCCCGCATCGGCTATTCGCCACCTCTCTGCCTCTGAAGCATTCGCCCCGGCTTGGCCGGATAGAATCCAGAGGGAAGATCAGACATGACCTATCAGAATTATTCGCTGACGCAGCTTCAGCAGATCGACGCCGCGCATCATCTGCATCCGTTCACCGACCACAAGGAAATGCGCGGGGCCGGGTCGCGCATCATCACCCATGCCAACGGCCCTTTCATCTACGATTCCGAGGGGGCTGAAATCCTCGACGGCATGGCCGGGCTGTGGTGCGTCAACATCGGCTATGGCCGTGACGAGCTGGCCGAGGCCGCCTATGCCCAGATGAAGGAACTGCCTTACTACAACTCCTTCTTCAAATGCTCGACGCCGACGCCAGTGCTGCTGTCCAAGAAGCTGGCGGAGATCGCGCCGAAGCACGTCAACCAGGTATTCTACGGCTCTTCCGGGTCGGAAGCCAACGACACCGCGCTGCGCCTCGTGCGCCACTATTGGGTGCTGGAGGGCAAGCCGGAGAAGAACCGCATCATCTCGCGCAAGATGGCCTATCACGGCTCGACCGTTGCCGGCACCTCGCTCGGCGGCATGGATGGTATGCACAAGCAGCTCAACGGTGCGGTGCCCAACATCGTCCATGTGATGATGCCCTATGCCTATGAGCTGGCGCTGCCTGGCGAGAGCGATCATGATTTCGGTCTGCGCGCGGCCGGGGCTGTCGAGGAGGCGATCCTCGAAGCCGGCGCCGACAAGGTTGCCGCGTTTATCGGCGAGCCGATCATGGGAGCCGGCGGCGTGAAGATACCGCCGGCGAGCTATTGGCCGGAAGTGCAGCGCATCTGCCGTAAATACGATGTCCTGCTGATGCTGGACGAAGTCATCACCGGTTATGGACGCACCGGCGAATGGTTTGCCGCACAGACACTCGGCATCGAGCCAGACACGATCACCACGGCCAAGGCGCTGACCTCGGGCTATCAGCCGCTGTCGGCATTGCTGGTTGGCGACCGCATCGCCTCGACGCTGGTCGAGAAGGGCGGCGAGTTCAACCATGGCTACACCTATTCCGGGCACCCGGTGGCCTGCGCCGTGGCGCTGAAGAACCTCGAGATCATCGAGCGCGAAGGGCTGGTCGACCGCGTCCGGAACGACACCGGCCCTTACTTCGCCAAGGCGTTGCAGGAGCGCATTGCCGGACATGATCTGGTCGGCGAGGTCCGTTCGATCGGACTGATGGGCGCGATCGAGATCGTCAAGGACAAGGCGACCAAGGAGCGGTTCCTGCCGGCTGGAAGTGCGGCGGTAACCGTGCGGGATCACGCCATCACGAATGGCATGATGCTGCGCGCCACCGGCGACACGATGATCCTGTCGCCGCCGCTGATCTGGACCCGCGATACGATCGATATGGCCTGCGACCGCATCTCGAAGGCGCTGGATCTGGCGCAAGCCGATCTTCGCAAGCGGTAGAACTCGACCCCTTGGCTGGGCGCTCTTCGGCGGGCGCGCCCAGCCTTGAGACCATGCCGAAGCGGCGAGGGAACGAATTCCATCACAAGCGCGTAGTGTGTGGGGCAGCGGCTGATTCGGCCGCCACAAGGGGTTTGTTTCCATGAGAAAAACCGGCAAGAGCCGACGGACGCGAGAAGCGGCCAGCATCGGCGGCGACCTGATGCTGGCGCCGCTGGTGGCGATGATGCGGCTGCCGTTGATGGCCATGGATGGCGCGAGCCGCCAGCCATGGAGTACGGAGACGGCGCGTGCGGTCAACGAGAAGACCGCCGCTATGGCCGAAGGCGCGTTTGCGGCACAAATGTCTTTCCTGCAATCGGCATCGCGGTTCTGGCCGGAAGTCTTTTCCGGCCGCACGCCGTCGCTGTTCAACGGGGTTGCGGCGGAGCGCTCGATCAGCGCCGCGCTGAAGCCGGCAAGCCGTGCCGTGAAAGCGAATTTTCGCCGGCTGTCCAACAAGACCTGACCGGGGTTGCAAAACTTTGATTTTGCGCATCGAGGAGCGCATGCGCTAGACTCAGTCCGTACGTTACCGATTGGGGACATGATGGCCGGACAACCGCTCAACCAGCCGGCTGAAATTCCAGCCGAACTCGACCGCTGGAACTGGGGCGCCTTCTTCCTCAACTGGATCTGGGGCATCGGCAACAGCACCTTCATTGCGTTGCTGGCGCTGATCCCTGTCGTCAACATCATCATGATCATCGTGCTGGGCGCACGCGGCAGCCGCTGGGCCTGGCAGAACCGCGCCTGGCGCGACCCGGAGCAGTTTCGCAAGACGCAGCGCAACTGGGCAATCGCCGGCCTTGCCGTCTGGGTGGTCGGGATTGGCGGCTGCCGCGTGCGCCCAGCACGATGATCATGATGA
>NZ_RZQA01001379.1:0-950 GCF_004022915.1 Mesorhizobium sp. M7A.F.Ca.US.006.04.2.1 | reverse complement strand
TGTGCACATAGGCCGCTGGATTGGTCCAATCGCCTTGCAATTTGCCTGGTCCTCTCCCGATGCCAGCACTCGGCTGCGAGCTTCGGAATCAGCATCGGGGTCGATGCGCGGGCTGGGTAGTTGGAGAGTCAGCAAACCGCTGTGCTGATTCAGCAAAGCGTGGCGCATGGCAGGCTGCACCTAGTGGGGCGCACCGCCCGCCAGAAGATACCGATAACCACTCGTCGTCATCCACCGCGCGCGGGCAAGATGGGTCTCCCAGGACTTGAACGCTCGCTCCGGCTCATGCTCAGGATCGATGTGCAGGACGATCCTGGCCACCTCGCGCCAGTCCGCATCTTCGGCCGCCGCATCAAGAAGGCGGATGTAGGTGAGCAGTCGCTCCTCGTCATAGCCGGTCAGGATCGGGGCATCCGGTGCAACGTCGGCAACATCGGGATCAAGGAGTGGTTTAAGCACGGCCCACCAAAATTCGTGGAAGCACAAGTGGCTGCGTTCATAAGATAACCAGATTTTCTGGTTATCTGGATTTCCATTTAATTGATCTGCCGGTTTCGTCAAGGACCGGCAGCGAATGCAAAAGACACTTCGGTCGCCAAGACATTTGCGACTTATCCAATTGATCGTGGACAAGCGCAAAGCTGCAGGCTTGAGCCAAGCCGACTTGGCAAAGGCAATCGATCGATACCAATCGGTAGTCGCAGCGATCGAGTCGGGAGGACGGCGCTTGGACGTGATCGAGTTTCTCGACTTGGCTGAAACGATCGGATTCGATCCCCATGATATTCTGAATGAGGTGGCAACAGTTCCGAGTATGCCTGCCCGAAAGCGCTAGCCGTCGATCTGCTAGGGCGAAATCAGAGCTGAAATCCAAACGAATTTCTTGTGCTGTGCTCAAAATGGCAGCAGTCGCATCGCGAGCCGGGCGGAGCCCGGCGAGCGGCCGCCAC
>NZ_RZQA01001378.1:0-950 GCF_004022915.1 Mesorhizobium sp. M7A.F.Ca.US.006.04.2.1 | reverse complement strand
GACCTATCTGGCGCATGAAGAGGCCGGCTGGCGGCGCGACTTCTTTGCGCTCGTCGGCCTCGGCGATCTTTTCGAGCACGGCAATTTGCCGGAAAAGGCCAGTCCGGTCGGCGCTTATATTGGCCAACTGACCGCCCAGGCAGCGGCCGAGCTTGGGCTGAGCGAGAAATGCCGGGTCGGCGCCGGCGTCATCGATGCCTATGCCGGTGCGCTTGGCGTGCTCGGCGGCTTTGCCGGCGACCAACAGGACATCGGCCGGCATTTGGCGCTGATCGCCGGCACGTCGAGCTGCGTCATGGCGATGTCACCGGATCCGCAGCCCTTCGCCGGCGTCTGGGGTCCCTATTACGGCGCGGCGCTGCCCAGGCTGTGGCTGTCGGAAGGCGGCCAGTCGGCGACCGGCGCCCTGCTCGACCACATCATCCGCTGGCACGGCGCCGGCGGCGAGCCGGATGCCGCCATGCATGCGAAGATCGCCAGGCGTGTCACCGAGCTGCGCGCCACCGAGGGCGACAACCTTGCCGCGCGGCTGCATGTGCTGCCCGATTTTCATGGTAACCGCTCACCGCTCGCCGATCCGCATGCCGTCGGCGTCGTCAGCGGGCTGACGCTGGACTCCTCCTTCGACAGCCTGTGCAAGCTCTACTGGCGCACCGCCGTCGGCATCGCGCTCGGCGTGCGCCACGTGCTGGAGGCGCTGAACGAGAACGGCTATCTGATCGATACGCTGCATGTCACCGGCGGCCACACCAAGAACCCGCTGTTGATGGAGCTCTATGCCGACGCCACCGGCTGCACGGTGATCGAGCCGCTGGCCGACGAGGCGGTGCTGCTCGGCACCGGCATGATCGCCGCCACCGCGGCCGGGCTGTTTCCCGACCTCAACGCGGCCTGTCTTGCCATGCAGCAAGGCGGCAGGACGCGCGCGTCGAACCCGAAATCATCAGGGC
>NZ_RZQA01001377.1:0-960 GCF_004022915.1 Mesorhizobium sp. M7A.F.Ca.US.006.04.2.1 | reverse complement strand
CGGCGAGGCGGCCAAGGATATTGTGCGCTGGACGGATACGGTGATCTGATCCGGATAAGCCAACGGTTGCGGCTGAGTCCGAAGCAAATATGCCGTATGAGCCGATTGGCAATCTGGATTGGCAATTGAGACTCGCGAGAGCGTCAGGGCTGCACCAAGGTGAGGGTCGAATAATCCGAAGCCGCCAGCAACTTTGAAAGCACAAAGCTGATTGCCATCCCCAAAGGCAACGTTGGCAGGAGGTGCAAAAAGTGCAGCGTGACCGCGCTGCCGGGACGGCTTATCGTGCAGGGTTATCGCAGTCCTAGGAAGCCTAAGATAAAAAGGACAATTACGATCGTGCCAATAACCCAAATAATCCGATTCATCATCTCTTGCTTTCTGCTAAAAGGAGCCCGCCAAATGAGGGACGGATGCCACGGCGGCCCCGCCTCTCACGCTAAGAAGCGGCATCCGAAGAACCACCTCAACAGTCCACAATCACTAATGTTCCAAAGCGCGTTCGCACTCCACACCCCACCCCAGTCAGAGAAGTCGTAAGCCCGGGATAACGCAGCGACCGATTTCTGATTTTCTTGCTGAGGCTACCAGCCCCCCGATACTCCATGCGTTCGACCAGTTCGGTTATCGTCCGCCTTGGCAGTACATTCCATTCTATCAAGGTACAGCCACACCGTTGGGCGCCGAGCTCAAAACTCGAGCCGGAAAGTTCTGAATCGAACCCCACGACTCATTCCTGGCGGTGGATTTTTACACGTTACAGCTGGTGGGCATTATTCAGGACACGCTAGCAGCCTCCCATTCGGTCACCGCGCCATCGCGCTAAAGCGACTTTGTCTTGTGGGTGGTCACTCGGCCAACGCTGCGCAGCAATCGCAGAGTCGGCTCTGTTGGTTGGTTAGTCCGCATGGCCAGTCATTTGTTTGATCTCCCAGGGGCAGTGTAACAACGGTGTAGGTC
>NZ_RZQA01001376.1:0-961 GCF_004022915.1 Mesorhizobium sp. M7A.F.Ca.US.006.04.2.1 | reverse complement strand
GGCCAGAAGCGCGATGAGAAGCGAGAAGATGCCCAGAGCTTCGGTCACGGCAAAGCCGAAGATCAGACGGCCGAACTGGCCATCGGCGGCCGAAGGGTTGCGCAGTGCGCCCGCCAGGTAGCTGCCGAAGATGTTGCCGAGGCCAATGCCCGCGCCACCCATGCCCAGGCAAGCGATGCCGGCGCCGATGTACTTTGCTGCTTCTGCGTCCATTTGTTCAACTCCTTTGGATCTAAAATTCCGTTGCGATTCCATCCGGCGCCAATGTTGGAAATCTTTGGGCCGGAAACTTTTGGACCTAGTGCCCTGGATGCAGGGCGTCGTTGAGATACATGCAGGTCAACACGGCAAAGACGTAGGCCTGCAGGAAGGCGACCAGCAGTTCCAGTGCCGTCAGCGCCACCGCCATCGCCAGAGGCAGGATCGAGCCGGCGACGCCAACCGCGCCGAGCGCGCTCAGGCTGACGACGAAGCCGGAGAACACTTTCAGCGTGATGTGGCCGGCGAGCATGTTGGCGAACAGACGAACCGAGAGGCTGACCGGGCGCGACACGAAGGAGATCACTTCGATCAGCACCACGAGAGGCAGCAGGAAGACCGGCACGCCGTGCGGCACGAACAGTTTCAGGAAGCCAAGACCATGCTTCATGAAGCCGTAGACGACCACGGTTGCGATCACCAGCACGGCAAGGCCGAAGGTGACGATGATGTGGCTGGTGACGGTGAAGAAATAGGGGAACAGGCCAAGCAGATTGGCGACGAGCACGAACATGAACAGCGAGAACACGAGAGGGAAGAACTTCATGCCCTGCGTGCCGGCGGCGTCGCGCAACATGTTGCCGACAAACTCGTACGCCATCTCGGAGACCGACTGAAGCCGCCCGGGAACCAGGCTGCGGCTCGACGTCGTGAGAAACAGGAATCCAGCCGCGACGATCACGGTTGCGACCATGAACAGCGC
>NZ_RZQA01001375.1:0-962 GCF_004022915.1 Mesorhizobium sp. M7A.F.Ca.US.006.04.2.1 | reverse complement strand
ATCGCAGCACCGCTGATGGTGGTGCGCGGCGATGGCGCGCTGGTTTCAGCCGCTTTTGCCCGCCAGCGACCGATCGAGACCATCCTGTCCGGCCCGGCCGCCAGCCTGGTCGGCGCCCGCCACATGACCGGGCTCGACAATGCTGTGGTGTCCGACATCGGCGGCACCACCACCGACGTCGCCGTGCTCGACGGCGGCCGTCCCAGGCTCGATCCGGAAGGCGCCACCGTCGGCGGCTTCCGCACCATGGTCGAGGCCGTCGCCATGCGCACCTTCGGCCTCGGCGGCGATTCCGAAGTGGCGCTGGAGGATGGCGCGCTCAACCCGAAGATCCTGCTCGGGCCGCGCCGCCTGGTGCCGCTGGCGCTGGCCGGCATGGCGCATGGCGTAGCGGTGATCTCAGAGCTGGAGCGCCAGTCGCGGGCACCCAATCCCGGCCGCATGGACGGCCGTTTCGCGGTGCGCACCGGCGTGCCCGACCGGCTCGCCGCCGGCCTGACCGGCGCCGAAGCCAGGCTCTACGAGGCCATCGGTGCCGTGCCGCTCGCCGTCGACAGGCTTTTGACCTCGAACGCGCAGAACGCGACGCTGAACCGGCTGGTGTCGCGCGGGCTGGTGCATGTCGCCGGCTTCACCCCGTCGGACGCCGCCCACGTGCTGGGCAAGCAGGCGAACTGGGATCCTATCGCGGCGCGCCTCGGCGCCGAACTGTTCGCCCGCAAGCGTGACGGCCGTGGCCAGAACATTGCCGCTTCGCCGGAAGCGATCTCGGAACGGGTGCTGGTGACGCTGACGCGCTGGTCGGCCGAATATATCCTCGAGACCGCCTTTGCCGAGGATGGGCTCGATGGCGCCGCGACAGTGGCGCACGCCCTGGTGCAGCGCGCAGTCGACGCGCATCCCGGCATCGCCCGCCTGAGCGTTGCGCTCGACCGCCCGGTCATCGGCCTCGGCGCCTCGGC
>NZ_RZQA01001374.1:0-964 GCF_004022915.1 Mesorhizobium sp. M7A.F.Ca.US.006.04.2.1 | reverse complement strand
TCACACAGCCGGGCCTCGTTCCATTCATGGCAACCGTCGCAGTGCTTTCCTTCCCATACCGACTTGTCGAGCCCCTCCACAGGACTGAAGCGTGGCTTGCCCTTGATCAGCTCCGCAATGCTCTTGCCGTCGATTTCCGGATCGCCGAAATCGACAGGATGGTCAAAAAAGATAGGCTCGTCGGAGGCAAGCCTTGGGATTTTCTGACGAAGCATATCGAGCGAAAGTTGGGCGTCGTCGGCGCCCGACGGGTTTGCCGCAACGTTTCGCCCATCCGAACCGGCTTCCGATTTCTGAGTGGTCGCCTCGCCGACGATCAGCGGTGCGTTGAGGTCGATCTTGTGCAGGACGACCTCAGTGGTCAGCGAGACATTGCTCCAGGGGCGCTGTTTGCCGGCGGTTACCTTGAAGACATCGGCGGTAACGCGGTTCATGGCTTCGGTGATGGAAACGTTTGTTTCGCCCATATGCGCCAGCAGCGCCGAAGCGAACGGCGAATGTTGGCCCGACCCGTCAAAGGCGACCTGATTGGGACTGGTGGCGAACGCGACAAGCGTGCCGGCGCCACCATTCTCGATGGGAATTTCGGCAAGGCCGCTTCTTGCTCCCTTCACGCCGGCGGTCTTTGCCAGCACTTCGGCAAGCGGATTGTCACGGCAAGCGTCGAGAAAAATCAACCTTATGCTGGTCTCGCGCGACATTTGCCGCAGGACGAAGTCCACGGGCACCGCCTCGAAATCGAGCGAAGTCTCGTCCTCGAGTGCTGCGTCGACCGGAAGAAGGTAGTTGCTGCCTGAAACCTGCAACCCGTGGCCGGCGTAGAAAAAAAGGGCGATATCGGCGCCGCGCACCTGCTTTGCGAATTGCGCAATCGTCGTCTGGGTCTGCAATTTGGTCAGATCGAAGCCGGAAACGACTTCAAAGTCCAGATTCTCGAGGCGTTCGGCCATGGCGTGGGCGTCGC
>NZ_RZQA01001373.1:0-970 GCF_004022915.1 Mesorhizobium sp. M7A.F.Ca.US.006.04.2.1 | reverse complement strand
GCCGGAGCGGCTGCATCGGCAGGCTTGGCGCCTGCATCGGCGGCAGCCCCTGGTGCCGGCAGCGGCTTGGGATTGTCGGACAGCGTGCGCAGATAGGCGATGACGTTGGCGCGGTCCTCGTCCTTGGGCAGGCCGGCGAAGCCCATGGCGGTGCCCTTCACGAATTTCTTCGGCGAGGTGATGAAGTGGTTGATGTTGTCGTAGGTCCACTTCTCGGTGCCGCCCTTGGAGAATTCCTTCATGCCGGCCGAATAGGCAAAGCCTTCATGCTCGGCGACCGGGCGGTCGACGAGGTCCCACAGGTCCGGGCCGACCTTGTTGGGGCCGCCCTTTTCGCCGGAATGGCAGGCCTGGCACTTCTTGAAGACGGCGGCACCCTGCTCGACATTGGCGGTCGCCAGCAGATCGGCGATCGGCTTGGCCGCGGCGGCGGGCGCGGCCGGACCGCCTTCGGCGGGCTCGGCGGCCTCGATGGCGAAACCAGGCTTTTCCGGCGCCGGCGACGCAAACAGCGCATCGGACACAATGCCGACCGAGAAGACGACGAAAACGGTTCCGAGCAATCCGGCGAGCAGTTTGTTGACTTCGTTGGAATCCATACGCCCCTTGCTCCCTTTTCCGGCGGACAGAACCGTCCACTCCGTCCGTCGGTATCGTGACCCGCCCTGCCAGGGCGGTCAAATCGGGCGGAAACTAGGTCTTTTGCTGCGGCGTTGCAACACCTATAAGGGCGCTTCCAGTGAGACCTTTTGCCACTTTCCCTGTCCTCTTTCGAGACGCCTTGCACCCGAAATGTCCACGCTGATCCTGATCCCGGCCCGCATGGCTTCGACCCGCCTGCCGGGCAAGCCGCTGGCCGACATCGCCGGCGCCCCGATGATCGTCCATGTCGCCCGCCGCGCCGCCGAAGCCGGCCTTGGCCGGGTGGTGGTGGCGACCGACACGCAAAGCGTGGCGCAAGCGGTGCGCG
>NZ_RZQA01001372.1:0-971 GCF_004022915.1 Mesorhizobium sp. M7A.F.Ca.US.006.04.2.1 | reverse complement strand
GGCCAGCAGAAGCCAGATCGAAATCAAGCCCAGCGGCAGGTTGATGGCGAAGATCGCCCGCCAGATGCCGTCACCGAAGGCCGACAGCACGAAGCCGCCGAACACCGGGCCAAGTGCCGTGGTCAGCGCCGAAGCCGCCGCCCAGATGCCGATAGCACGGCCGCGTTCTTTCTTCGGGTAGGCCTTGGCGATGATGGCGAGGCTGCCAGGCACCATGATTGCCGCACCGATGCCCTGCAACGCGCGAAATGCGATCAGCACAATTGCATTCGGCGCCAGCGCACAGGCAAGCGAAGCGAGGATGAACAGCGCGATGCCGGCCACGAAGGCGCGGCGCAGACCGAATCGGTCGCCGGCAGCGCCCCCGGCCAGGATCAGCGCCGAGAGCGTCAACGCATAGGCATTGGAAATCCACTGCGCCTCGGCAAGGCTTGCGCCGAGATTGACGCGGATCGCTGGTGTAGCGATGGCCAGGATGGAGCCGTCTATGAAGCCAAGCGCCGAGGCCAGAATTGCCGCGACCAGCACAAATCGTCGCCGCGACTGCGGACAAAACGTTCCATTCGTGACCGGATTGGTCAGCGGGACGGCGGCGGCTTCACTTGGTGAATGCATGAAACCTTGCTTAAACCCCTGGCGCACCGGCAACAACCAGCCAGTGGCTTGCTGTCGCTGAAACCAGCCGTTTGGCCAGGGTCGCACCCTGTCAGGTGCAAATGGCGGCAACCATGCTAGGTTTCCGGAAGGTGCCGAGGGGGAAACATCGATGAAGCGGCCACTTGAAGCATCGGCTGAGGGACGCGGCCGTATCGTCGGGATCACCGACGGCGTATTCGCCATCGCGCTCACCCTGATCGTTCTCGAAATCAGGGTGCCGGCGCACGAGGCGATCCATTCCGAACGCGAGCTGCTCGCCGCGATCGCCGACCTGGCGCCGCGTTTCCTGACCTACGCCTTGAGCTTCCTGACGC
>NZ_RZQA01001371.1:0-973 GCF_004022915.1 Mesorhizobium sp. M7A.F.Ca.US.006.04.2.1 | reverse complement strand
GTCGTGGCTGGCGATGACGACGGGCACCTCGCGCGGCAGCGTGTTCAGCCAGGTTTCGAGCTGGCTGATGCGGACAAGGTCGAGATGGTTGGTCGGCTCGTCGAGCAACAGCACGTCCGGATCGGTGACCCAGACGCGTGCGATTAGCGCAAGCCTCTGCCAGCCGCCACTCAGCGCCTGCATTGGCCGCTCGCGCATCGGCTCGGGCACGTCGAGTGAATCCAGAACCACGTCGACACGCCACATCTCGCTTTCGGCCTGCTCGGACCGCAAGGCATCCGCCACCACCTGCCGGAACGTACGGGTGAGAAGGACCGGGGCAACCGACTGTTCGACATGACCGACGCGCAGGCCGCGCGTGCGGGTGATGTCACCGGAGGTCGGCTCCATCCCGCCGGTCAGGCATTTCAGCAAAGTCGACTTGCCGCGGCCATTGGCGGCGACAATGCCGAGCCGGTCGCCGGTGCCGATGGTGAGGTCGAGATTGGCAAACAGCGGCGCACTCATGGTGACGCCGAGGGATTTGAGGCTGATCAGGGCCATTTGATTTCTCTGGTCTTGCCGGAGGAAAAGTCCGGTTCAATGCACTTTGACGGTGCGCAGGCTGGCCATCAGGCTCGGCGTTGCAACACCACGAAGGGCAGACCAAAAAATCGAAGCGGGAAAAACCCGGACCGTCCCTGGTCAGCCCTGCAAGCAAGCTCGCAGGGCAGAAATCGGGCCACGCTGACGATGGTGACGATGAAACGTAAACACGTGAGCCCTCCTTTCAAGACGTTCGAGTGTGGGGAGCGATTACACCAAAGGCGGGGCTGGTGGCAAGTGGGTCGGCGGAATGCGGCGGCGGCGGAGCGCTTCCCTTCCCCTTCTGGGAGAAGGGGAAGGCGCTACTTTCCCGGCCTACCCGTCTTACCCGGCCGGCGCTTTTCCCGACGGGCGTCGGCGGGGTCTTCGTAGGAGCCAATGCCTGTTC
>NZ_RZQA01001370.1:0-976 GCF_004022915.1 Mesorhizobium sp. M7A.F.Ca.US.006.04.2.1 | reverse complement strand
GCACGATGTATTGGGCCAATATCGGGCGGCTGGTTTACGGGGTAGAGGAGACCGAGCTCCTGGCGCTCACCGGGGATCACGCGGAGAATCCGACGATGAGCCTCTCTTCGCGCACCGTCCTCGGCTCCGGCCAGAAAAAGATCGAGGTCTTTGGCCCCTTCCCCGAAATCGCCGACGAGATGCTCGCACCGCACCGCGATTTCTGGAAGCGCTGACGGCTTCGTCCCGGTTGGTAAGGTCGATCAATGGCAGCAGTGACTGTCGGATCGCGGTGGGAGTCGCCGCCGCCGTTCAACAAAATCAAAGACTTGTAGAATCAACGATCCGAAGTGGGACGATCTTGTCATGCGTTGCCCGTGGCGAGATCCTTGAGTAGGGCGTGCAGGCCGTGAAAACTCGCACAGTCGCTGCTTTTCTCAAAGACTTAAAGATCCTAAGTGGCTGATATTTAACGCTAAAACAATGGTGAGCGCGATGGGATTCGAACCCATGACCTACTGATTAAAAGTTTGCTGTTCCGACTTTTAGACGGAACCTATAGCCTTTTAATAAGAGCTTGGAACCCTTGGAAATCCGTCATATTGTGCTTGGATAGTTTTTAAGTCCGGGTGCTAGCGTTTTACACAGCGCCCTTATTAGAGGCCTTAGTAAGATGCCAAAAGCGAAGCTCACGACCAAGGGTGACATAGATTCATTGCCCCTCGTACCGACCGGCCAAGAGCACTGGTGGTGCACTGACTTGCGAGGCTTCGGCGTGGTCGTCGGAGCCAGGACAAAAACGTTTGTTGTCCAGCGCGACGTGCGGGGAAAGAGCCGAAGGGTCAGCATCGGGCGATATGGCGACATAACGCTCCAGCAAGCGCGCAAGCGAGCCGAGGAGCTTATGGGCGAGATGCGGGGCGGTGTTGACCCCCTCGCGGAACGCCGTGCCGCTGCCGCCAACAACATGACATTGCTTGAAGCCTGGGAGTTGTAT
>NZ_RZQA01000136.1:0-9875 GCF_004022915.1 Mesorhizobium sp. M7A.F.Ca.US.006.04.2.1 | reverse complement strand
CATTGCGGCAATCGCCACGATCGACGGCGAAGGCTTGAAGCTGCCCGCCATTCGCGAGGGAACCGTCGGTATCCATGCCCGGGCGCTCGGCGGCGCCAGCCTGCCACTTTCCGAACGCTTCCTGATCGGCTCGACGACGATTTCCAGGAGCGCCTGATGCTGATCGGAATCCCGGCGCTGCTCGGTCCGGAGCTTCTGGCGATCCTGCGCGGCATGGGCCATGGCGACGAAATCGCCCTTGTCGACGGAAACTATCCGGCGGAACAGCAGGCAACCCGACTGGTACGCGCCGATGGCCACCCTCTTATCCCGGTACTCGACGCGATATTGAGTGTCCTGCCTGTCGATGACGCCGTGCCGGAGGCGCTGTTTCGCGCCTCGGTCCGAGGCGATCCCTCGCTTGCCGATCCTGTCCATCATGAGATCGAAGCGATCTGCGCCAAACGGGCGCCAGGCCGCAAGGTGGTTGCGCTGGCCGGCGCCGACTTCTATGCACGGGTCAAATCGGCGCATGCCATCGTCGCGACAAGCGAGCCGCGGCTCTACGCCAACATCATCATACGCAAGGGCGTGATCTATCCGCCGGAGACCAAGAAGCCATGATCCTCTGCTGCGGCGAAGCCCTGATCGACATGCTGCCGCGCACGACGACAGCGGGCGAGCCGGCCTTTGCGCCTTATGTCGGCGGCGCCGTGTTCAACACGGCAATCGCACTTGGCCGGCTCGGCGCGCCGGCCGGCTTCTTTTCCGGCCTGTCGTCGGATCTGTTCGGCGGCCAATTCCGGGATGCGCTTGGGGCGAGCAAGGTCAGTTCCACCTATGCACACACCTCGCCACGGCCAACCACGCTGGCCTTCGTCAAGCTCACCAACGGCCAGGCGACGTACACTTTCTATGACGAGAACACCGCCGGACGCATGCTGACGATCGACGATTTGCCGCAGCTCGGCAACGAGATCGAAGCCATGCTGTTCGGCGCCATCAGCCTGATTTCCGAGCCCGCCGGCAGTGCCTATGAAGAGTTCATGCGGCGCGAGCATGAAAGCCGCGTCATGATGCTCGACCCCAACATCCGGCCGAACTTCATCCCGGACAAGGCCAAGCACCTCAAGCGCATTCGCACCATGATGGCGATGGCCGACATCGTGAAACTGTCGGACGAAGACCTGAACTGGTTCGGCGAAGCCGGCTCGCATGAGGATGTCATCCGCAATTGGCTGGACCGCGGCCCGAAGCTGATCGTCGTCACCCATGGCGGCGAAGGCGCGGTCGGCTATACCAGGGAACATGCGGTTGCCGTCGTGCCCGAAAGGGTCGAGGTGGTCGACACGGTCGGCGCCGGCGACACGTTCAACGCCGGCATCCTCGCCTCGCTGCACGAGCAAGGCCTGCTGACGAAAGCGGCGATTTCCGGACTGTCGGTAGACGCCATCCATAAGGCGCTGGCGCTCGGCGCGAAGGCGGCGGCAGTGACCGTGTCGCGGGCCGGCGCCAATCCACCCTGGCGACATGAAATCGCCTGAGCAACGCTCAACATAAGTTGAGCCCAATCGATCACTTTATGTTTCGCAGGGGCTCTTTCCAAGGCTATAAGGGCGGGATGGCGCCCGACGAAGCCCGGATTTCCGGCATCTGACTGACATTCGCCGGGAAAACTGGTAACGGACTGCGACACTTCCGCAATTTAGGGCTCCGCCTGCCCGGCTTTCTCGGCAAGCGCAACTCTGGTACCAGCGGCCGATTATCTGGCTAACCCATTTTGAGGCCGACATGCAGTTCATCGATCTAGGCGCGCAGCGCGAACGAATCCGCGACCGGCTGAAGGCCGCGATCGACCGTGTCGTCGACGAGGGCCGCTATATTCTTGGCCCGCAAGTCACCGAATTCGAGAACAAGCTTGCCGCCTATATCGGTACCAAGCATGTCGTGGCCTGCGCCAACGGCACCGACGCGCTGCTGTTGCCGCTGTTTGCAGCCGGCGTCGGCCCGGGTGACGCGGTGTTCGTGCCGAGCTTCACGTTCGCCGCCACCGCCGAAGTGGTGGCGCTGGCCAAGGCCGAGCCGGTGTTCGTCGATGTCGACCCGCACAGCTACAACATCGACATTGCCAGCCTCGAAGCGGCCATTGCCATGATCAAGAAGGAAGGAAGGCTGAAGCCGAAGGCAATCATTCCCGTCGATCTGTTTGGCCTTGCCGCCGATTACGAGGCGATCATGGCGATCGCCAACCGCGAAGGCCTGATGGTGATCGAGGATGCCGCCCAGTCGATGGGCGGTTCGCTCGACGGCAAGATGTGCGGCTCCTTCGGTGCGGTCGGCTCGACCAGCTTCTATCCGGCAAAACCGCTTGGCTGCTACGGCGACGGCGGCGCGATGTTCACCAATGACGATGCGCTGGCCGAACAGCTTCGCTCGTTCGCCTTTCATGGCAAGGGCGAGACGCAGTACGACAATGTCCGCGTCGGCATCAATTCGCGGCTCGACACGATACAGGCGGCGATCCTCATCGAGAAGCTGGCCATTCTCGAAGACGAGATGGTCGCCCGGCAGGTCGTGGCAAAGCGCTATGCCGATGGGCTTGGCGACGTCGTTACCGCCGCCCGCAATCTGGACGGCAGCCGTTCGGCCTGGGCGCAATACGCCATCGAGACGCCGAAGCGCGACGGGCTGAGGGCGCATCTCGGCGAAAAGGGCATTCCGTCTGTCATCTACTATGTGAAGCCGCTGCATGCCCAGGTCGCTTATCGCGATTATCCGCGCACGCCGACCGGCCTTGCCGTTTCGGAAGACCTGCCGAAGCGGATCCTGTGCCTGCCGATGCACCCTTATCTCAGCGAAGCCGACCAGGACCGCATCATCGAGACGATCCGCAACTATATAGGCTCGAATTCGGCGCAGGCAGCGGCCGAGTAAGCTACCGGGCCTTCTCAGGCGGGGCTGACCCCTGCCCCGCCGCTGGCAATGAAATGCGGATTGGCGAAATCCTCGTCGTCGCTTTGCCGGCGCTTCCCATAGACCAGAGGCTGGCCATCGAGCGTGCGCGTCATGCCACCGGCGGCGCGCAGGATGGCGTCGCCTGCCGCCGTGTCCCATTCCATGGTGCGGCCGAAGCGCGGATAGACATCAGCCTCGGCACTGGCGAGAAGGCAGAATTTCAAGGACGAACCGACCGAGACGATTTCGGCGGCACCAAGGTCGCGAATATAGGCCTCGGTTTCCGGCGTGTTGTGGGAACGGCTGGCGACGACGGCCAGCGGCGCCACGGCCGTTCTCACCGAGATCGGCCGGCGGCCGACGATCTGGTAGCCGCCATCGATCTCGAGAGATTCCGCCCTTCCCGGCAGGCCGGAAAAGAAGCGGCCCGTGCAGGGCGCAAAGACGACGCCGACCTCCGGCACACCATCGCGAACCAGCGCTATGTTGACGGTGAAATCGGTGCGGCGGTTGACGAATTCCTTGGTGCCGTCGAGCGGATCGATCAGGAAGAAAGCCCCATTTAGGTCGGGCGGCACGATACCGGCGGAAGCTTCTTCCTCGGCCACGCAGGGGATATCGGGAAATGCGGCACGCAGTCCGGCGAGAATGATCTTTTCGCTCTCGCGGTCCGCCTCGGTCACCGGCGAGGCGTCGGACTTGCGGTCAACCGCACAGCCGGCGTGGAACACGCGCATCACCTCGCGCCCGGCCGACAAGGCCAGGCGCTCGAAGATTTCAAGCATCAGCCTGTCGTCAGATGCCGCCGCCGCTATCGTATTGGTCTTCGGCAATGTCGCGCTCGTTCAGCCAGTGTTCCAGGGCGTCGACCATCTCTTCGGCCGATTTGCCGAGTGTCTGCAGATGGATCTCCGGGGTTTCCGGCGCTTCATAAGGGGAATCGACGCCGGTGAAATTCTTGATCTCGCCATTCAGCGCGCGCGCATAGAGGCCCTTCGGATCACGCCTGGCGCATTCCTCGAAGGGCGTATCGACGAACACCTCGACGAATTCTCCGTCGGCCATCAATTCACGTGCCATGCGCCGCTCGGCGCTGAACGGCGAAATGAACGAAACAATGACGATCAACCCGGCATCGGCCATCAAACGCGCCACCTCGGCGACGCGGCGGATGTTCTCGACGCGATCGGCATCGGTAAAGCCAAGATCGCGATTGAGACCGTGACGGACGTTGTCGCCGTCGAGGATATAAGTATGACGGCCGGTGGCGAACAGCTTCTTTTCGAACAGGTTGGCGATGGTCGACTTGCCGGATCCCGACAGCCCGGTGAACCAGAACACGGCGGGCCGCTGGTTCTTCATGTCGGCGCGCACGCGCTTGCCGACATCGAGCGACTGCCAATGGATGTTTTCGGCGCGGCGCAGAGAGTGCAGGATCATGCCGGCGCCGACCGTGGCGTTGGAGATGCGGTCGATCAGGATGAAGGCGCCGGTTGTGCGGTTTTCGGCGAAGGGATCAAAGGCGATCGGCGTCCGCGTCGAGATGTTGCAGATGCCGACTTCGTTCATTTCGAGCGACTTGGCCGCTTCATGGGCAAAGTCGTTGACGTTGATCCGGTATTTCAGATCGGTGACGGTGGCGCTGGTCTGGTCGGTCTCGGTGCGCAGGATGTAGGAGCGGCCCGGCAGCAGCGCATGCTCGTCGAACCAGACGATGTTGGCGGCGAACTGGTCGGCGACCTGCGGCCGTGCGGCAGGCGAAACCAGCATGTTGCCGCGCGAGATTTCGACTTCGTCGTCGAGGACGAGCGTGACGGCCTGTCCGGCAGCCGCCTGGGCGAGATCGCCGCCATACGAGACGATCCGCTTGACGCGCGAGGATTTGCCCGACTTGGCGACAACGACCTCGTCGCCGGGCGCAACCGAGCCGGAAGCGACCGTGCCGGCAAAGCCGCGAAAGTCGAGATTGGGACGATTGACATACTGGACCGGGAAACGGAACGGCAGTTCGACCATCGCTTGGTCGACTGACACGGTTTCGAGATGCTCGATCAGCGTTGGGCCGGAATACCATTCCATGCTTTCCGACCGACGGCTGACATTATCGCCATAACGGGCCGACATCGGGATCGGCGCAATGGTCTGGAAGCCGAGATCGCGCGAGAATTGCCCGTAGTCTTCGACGATCCGGTCGAAAACCGTCTGATCGAAATCGACAAGATCGATCTTGTTGACGGCCAGCACGACGTGGCGGATGCCGAGCAGCGAGGCGATGATCGAATGTCGCCTGGTCTGTCGAAGCACACCCTGCCGGGCATCGATCAGCACGATCGCCAGGTCGGCGGTCGAGGCGCCGGTGGCCATGTTGCGGGTGTATTGCTCGTGGCCAGGTGTGTCGGCGACGATGAATTTGCGCTTCGGCGTGGCAAAGAAACGGTAGGCGACGTCGATGGTGATGCCTTGCTCACGCTCGGCCTCGAGGCCGTCGACCAGCAGTGCGAAATCGATGTCGTCACCCGTCGTGCCATGCTTGCGCGAATCGCGTTCGAGCGCGGCGAGCTGATCCTCGAAAATCTGCTTGGTGTCGGACAGCAGGCGCCCGATCAGCGTCGACTTGCCGTCATCGACCGAGCCGCAGGTCAGGAAGCGCAGCAGCGACTTCTTCTCCTGCGCCGCCAGATAGTCGCGAACGCCGTCGGTGGGGGCGAGGCTCTTTGCCATGATGTGGCGCATGGTCAAAAGTACCCCTCGCGCTTCTTCTTTTCCATCGAGCCGGCTTCATCGCGGTCGATCAGGCGACCCTGCCGTTCGGATGTCCGTGCCGTCAGCATTTCGCCGACGATGGCTTCCAGCGTGTCGGCCTCCGATTCGATGGCGCCAGTCAGCGGATAGCAGCCAAGCGTGCGGAACCGCACGAGCCGGTTCTCCACTGTCTCGTCGGGGCGGAGTTTCATGCGCTCGTCGTCCCGCAGGATCAGCATGCCGTCGCGTTCCACCACCGGCCGTTCCTTGGCGAAATAGAGCGGCACGATCGGGATACTTTCCTGCAGGATGTACTGCCAGATATCCAGCTCGGTCCAGTTCGACAGCGGAAAGACGCGGATCGATTCACCCGATGCGATGCGGGTGTTGAATATCTTCCACATTTCGGGGCGCTGGTTCTTCGGATCCCACACATGCTGGGCATTGCGGAAGGAAAAGATGCGCTCCTTGGCGCGCGATTTCTCCTCGTCGCGACGTGCGCCGCCAAAGGCCGCGTCGAAGCCGTATTTGTCGAGCGCCTGGCGCAGCGCCACGGTCTTCATGACATGGGTGTGGGTGTTCGAACCATGGTCGAACGGATTGATGTTGTCGCGCACGCCGTCTTCGTTGACATGAACCAGGAGATCGAAGCCGAGTTTCTGCGCCATCTGATCGCGAAAGGCGATCATCTCGCGGAACTTCCACGTCGTGTCGACGTGAAGAAAGGGAAATGGCGGCTTGGCGGGATAAAACGCCTTCATCGCCAGATGCATCAACACGGATGAA
The DNA here is from genome assembly GCF_004022915.1 of Mesorhizobium sp. M7A.F.Ca.US.006.04.2.1. Lineage (NCBI taxonomy): Bacteria > Pseudomonadati > Pseudomonadota > Alphaproteobacteria > Hyphomicrobiales > Phyllobacteriaceae > Mesorhizobium > Mesorhizobium sp. M7A.F.Ca.US.006.04.2.1. The sequence continues at coordinate 3,413 of NZ_RZQA01000136.1, read as the reverse complement.
TCCTTGCCGACCGAATAGAGCATGACCGGCTTGGCAAAGGCGGCCGCAACCTCGCGGAATATATGGATGGACTCGGCCTCAAGCCGCTGAAGATGCGTAAGCGCTGTTGTCATGGACCGTGGGCGTTCTTTCGTATTTCCAACAGAAGACCTTGCCTCAAATCATCGAGCTTTTGCGCCCGGTTCGAGCCTTGTTTCTGGACAATCTTCCTCGTGCCGGCGTTCTAGCAGATCGCCGTTGTCAAGAACAATGCAAGACTGGCCCGGCCGCACATGGTTCGAGAATGAATTTTCCACAGATACCATCAAACCCGGAAATTCCTGCCCGCAAGCTCAACAACCGAGAAAACGCGGGGAAAATATTGCTTGAATGACCGGCTACGGCTTTCAAGCGACTTCCCTTGGCCGACCGTCGCCTGCCGCCGATTTTCGGTGGCAATCCACCAGATACACTATCGAAAACGGGGGGCGGCCGCTATACCAGCTTCGGCAGCGGGCAAGCGCGTTATGAGGCCTGGGCAATTTCGAGGCGAGCGCATTCAACTTCGCTAAACAAGATCCGCCGCATGACACTTGCCGAAAACAGCGAGCCCGAAAATTGAGCCGGCTTTCATCCCTCACACAGCAATTCTCGCCTTCGCGGATCAACAACTACTTCTCCATCCTTTGCTTCTTTTTTCCACCGGTTCTGGGGTCGGTGGTCAGCTTTGTGTTCAATGGCGGAGGCCTTTCGTCCGCCCTGCTGATTGCTTTAGGGAAAAGGCGCTTCAACGCCGACCGGCCCATGATCTGGATGACGGTCGCGATCTATGCCTACTGCGCCGCCAATCTCCTGGCGTCCATCGTCAACAACTCGTTTGTCCGGGATGCGCCGCATCTTATCCCGCTCGTCACCTTCCTGTTTTTTCCCGTGTCCTATTCGACATGGAGCAACACGCAGAAAACCACGCTTGCCCGCATCGTCGTGCTTTCCAGCATGGCCGCCTGCTTTGTCGCGCTGCTCATGGCCGTCATCCAGCAATATTGGATTGGCGTCAGGGCGGAGGGGGGAGCCGGAAATCCGATCGTCTTCGCAACCGTCGTCTGCCTTGCCGTGGTGACCTGTGTGGCTGGCGCCTTGTCCAGTATTGAGCAAGCCCGGACACCCCTCTTCTACGCGACACTGGCCGGGACGATCGCCGTCATCTATTCCGGCTCGCGTACCATCTGGCTGGCACTGCTGATCGCCGGCATAGCCGTCATGTTGATCAACCGGCACAGGCTCAGGGGCAGGAATGCCGTTCGCCTGCTGCTGCTGCTGGCGGCAGTCGGCGTCGTGATCGCCGCTTCCAGCTTCCAGGCGATATCCGGGCGGGTCGACTTTTTGCGCTCCGATTGGGGTGCGCTTGGAGCTAGCGGCAACTACGACACCTCGTTGGGAATACGTGTTGCGCTTTGGGAGATCGGCCTCAAAGCATTCCATGACATGCCACTGTTCGGGCACGGTGTGGGTGCAACCCAGCTTCTGATCAAACAGGGCTTTCATGAGCAGTTCGCGATGGACACAGGCTTCAACCATTTCCACAACGGCTTCCTGACCGCCTTGGTGCAAGCAGGAATTCTGGGCGCCGTGACGCTGGCAGCGATCTTTATCGTTGCCGCTGGAAATGCCGCCCGGGTCTTGCGAAACAGCAGCGATCCGAACGAGCGGTTCGGCGCCACCATGATTGTCGTCGTGGTGATCACCTATCTGACGGCCGGAATGACAGGCATCCTGGTCGGCCATGACATTCTGGACTCGGTGCTGATGGTCTTCCTGGTGAGCGGAACATATCTCGCCTCCGGACGCCATGTTCCTTTGCTGGACGAGCCGGCACTTGCACCAGTCACGCAAGACCTGTCTCGGGCAAGGCCATGAAGGTTCTGGTCACGGGCGCGACAGGTTTCATCGGGCGTCTTGTCGTGCGCCACTTACGCGAAGCCGGTGCCGAGCTTCGCCTCGCCTCCCGCCATCCCGAGAGGCTTGCTTCGGAGAACGAGGCTGTGCCGATGCCCGGCTTCGATGCGCCGGCCGCCGCCTTTCTGGAACTGACCCGGCATATGACTGACGTCGTCCATTGCGCTGGCCTCAACAATGATCGGGGAAATGCAACCGAAGCCGATTACCAGGCGGCCAATGTGGAACTGAGCGCAAGGCTGGCGCATGCAGCGGCGGCCCAGATAAGCGGACGTTTCATTCATCTCTCCTCGATCCGGGCGGTGATCGGCGCGCACGTCAGCGCAACGATCGACGAGGACACGCTTCCTGCCCCACAATGCGCCTATGGACGCTCGAAGCGCGAAAGCGAGATCACGGTTTTGGACGCCTATGCGTCGCATGGCCGCTCCGACGCCGCCGTGTTGCGCCTGCCTCCGGTCTATGGAAGTGGCATGAGGGGAAATCTGGCAACGCTGATGCGCCTTGCCGATACGCCGCTGCCGCTGCCGACGGGTGCCTTGACCGGAATCCGCTCGCTGATGTCTTCCGAGGCCGCGGTGCGAGCAGTGTCGCACCTGCTCAGGCATTCCGGGCCGCTTCGCCCGATCTATGTCGGCGCCGATGTGCCGCCGGTCGCCGTCGACGCCGTCATCACCGCCTTTCGCAGAGGTTTGGGGCGGCCTGTGCGCCTGATGGCGGTGCCGGCCGGGCTGATACGGCCGGTGGTGGCCGCACTCGGCAGGCGGGCGTTCTGGGACAGCCTGACCGCCACACAGATATGCGACCCCGCCCTGCTGGTATCGCAGGGGTGGACGCCCGAAGCCGGCACGCTTGAGCGGCTGGCCGAGCTGGCGCGGCTCAGCAGATCCTGACTTTCTTGCTTGACCATGATCTTTTCATGGTCTGCTCAGCGGTAGAGCGTTCCAAACAGGATCCGAAGATCGAGCCAGAACGACGCGGTGCGGAGGTAGGCAGCATCCGTTTGCGCCAAGAGTTCCGGGTTAGACATGTCGATGCCCCTGATCTGGGCCAGGCCGGTTATGCCCGGCAGCGCCGCCAAAACCCCCAGCCGCCTGCGACACTCGATCAATTCCGTCTGGGTCGGCAGGCAGGGCCGCGGCCCGACCAGGCTCATTTCGCCCTTCAAGACGTTCCAGAATTGCGGCAGCTCATCCAGCTTGAACTTCCGCAAGACCTTTCCAACCGATGTCACGGAATCCGCCGGCGCCTCATGCGAGGGTAGCGACGGCGTCCCGACATACATCGTGCGCAACTTGTGGCAGCGGAAAAGCCGACCGTCACGGCCGACCCGCACCTGTGAAAAAATAGCCGGGCCCGGCGACGATGCCCGAACGGCAAGGACGGTGAGCGCCAAGACAGGAGATGTCGCCACCAGCAGCAGAGCCGCACCGGCAAGATCGAAGATTTGCTTGGCTGCCTTCATGAACGGCCGATAG
>NZ_RZQA01001369.1:0-978 GCF_004022915.1 Mesorhizobium sp. M7A.F.Ca.US.006.04.2.1 | reverse complement strand
CTGCCGGCCATGCCGGCATCGGCGTCACCATCTGCGGCCGCCGGGAAGCAGAGCTCGCCAAGGTGGCCGGCGAAAACGACCGCATCTCTGGCATCGCCGCCGATGTCACCGACGAGGCGGCAATGGTGGCGCTCTACGAGAGGGCGCAAGCCGCGCGTGGGGCCTTCGACATCGTCGTCGCCAATGCCGGCATGGCCGGCAGCGCGCCGGCGCACAAAACCGCGCTCAGCGACTGGCAGCGGACGCTCGACGTCAATCTGACCGGCGCCTTCCTGACGGTGAAGCCGGCGCTGAGCGGCATGGCCGCGCGGAAAACGGGACGAATTGTTTTCATCGCCTCGACCGCCGGCCTGAAAGGCTACGCCTATGTCGCGTCTTACGTCGCCGCCAAGCATGGCGTCATCGGCCTGATGCGGGCGCTTGCCGCCGAAACAGTGAAATCCGGCGTCACCGTCAACGCGGTGTGCCCAGGCTTTGTGGAAACCGAAATGCTGGAAGAGTCCATCCAGCGCATCATCGAGAAAACCGGCCGCTCGGTCGAGCAAGCGCGGTCAAGCCTCGCCTCGACCAACCCGCAAGGCCGCTTCATCCAGCCGGATGAAATTGCCGCCGCCGTGCTGTGGCTGTGCGGCGACGCCGCCCAATCGATCACCGGACAGGCGATTTCCATCTCAGGAGGCGAAACATGGTAGCCGGCCCCCTGCCCGCGCCGTCGGGACCCGGCAAGGACCGCTTGCGTCTGTGGATCAGGCTGCTGCGCGCCTCGCGCACGATCGAGGCCGAACTGCGCGAGCGGCTGAAGAAGGAGTTCAACACGACGCTGCCGCGCTTCGACGTGATGGCAGCGCTTTATCGCGCGCCGGAAGGCATGCTGATGAGCGACCTGTCGCGCTTCCTGCTGGTCTCCAACGGCAATGTCACGGGCATCGTCGACCGGCTGGTTTCGGAAGGACTTGTCGCCCGCGCGCGGCGCAATGG
>NZ_RZQA01001368.1:0-979 GCF_004022915.1 Mesorhizobium sp. M7A.F.Ca.US.006.04.2.1 | reverse complement strand
GGCTATGGACGCTGATCGGCCTCACGCTGCTTTCCCTGGTCATCTGGGTGTTCGGTCCGATCGTCAGGGTCGGTCCCTATGAACCGTTCGCCTCTGATAACGTGCGCATCGTCATCATTGCGCTGCTGGTCATCTTCTGGCTGATCTGGCTGATCGTCGCCCAGCGCCGGGCGATCCGCGCCAACCGTATGTTCGTCGCCGAGATTGCCGCGCCGGTGGTGGAAAAGCCGCTCAGACCCGGCGAAGAGAATGTCGCGGCCGTCGGTGCCAAGTTCGCCGAGGTGATGGCCGAACTGAAGCGCCGCAAGCTGGGCGGACGAAAGTTTCTGCGCGAAATGCCATGGTATGTGATCGTCGGGCCGCCGGCCACCGGCAAGACCACGGCCTTGCGGCAGTCCGGGCTGAATTTTCCGATCGACCTCACCGACGACCTGCAGGGGGTCGGCGGCACGCGCAACTGCGACTGGTTCTTTTCAGAACATGCGGTTCTGATCGACACGGCCGGCCGTTATGTCCAGCAGGAGAGCCAGCCCGATGTGGACGCGGTTGAATGGCTGGGCTTCCTCGACCTGTTGAAAAAGCACCGCGGACGCCGCGCGCTGAATGGCGTAATCGTCGCGCTTTCGATCGACGTGCTTTGGGAGGGCGATGAAGCCATCAAGGCGCACGGCCGCAAGATCCGCCGCCGGTTGGCCGAACTCAACGACCGGCTCGAAATCCGCCTTCCGGTCTATCTGATGCTGACCAAGGCCGATCTGATCAAGGGCTTCGAGGCTTTCTTCGGCGGCTTGTCCACGGCTTCGCGCGAGCAGGTATGGGGGACCACCTTCGCGCTGGAAGCGCGTGTCGATGCCAAGACCATTGAACGGGAAATTTCCGCGCTGGCGACGGAACTTGAGCGGAGGCTGGTGCCGCGGCTGGAAGATGAGGACAAACTCGCCGCCCGTGCCGAGATTTTCCGCTTTCCCGCCCAACTGGC
>NZ_RZQA01001367.1:0-980 GCF_004022915.1 Mesorhizobium sp. M7A.F.Ca.US.006.04.2.1 | reverse complement strand
CTTCAGGCGATTTGTGCGATTATTTCCGCCTGTCGCCGGCCGATATGAAAGGCCGGCTGGAGGAACTGGTTGAAACGGGCGAGTTGCTGCCGGTGCGCGTCGAAGGCTGGGACAAGCCCGCCTATCTTCATAAAGACGCGCGTCTGCCGCGCAAGATCGAGGCCCGCGCCCTGCTGGCGCCGTTCGATCCTGTCGTCTTCGAACGCTCGCGCACAGAGCGGCTGTTCGACTTCCACTACCGCATTGAGATCTACACGCCGGCCGACAAGCGGCAATACGGCTATTATGTCCTGCCGTTCCTGCTCGGCGACAGGATCGTGGCACGCGTCGACCTCAAGGCCGATCGCCCGGCCAGCATACTGCGCGTCCATGCAGCCTATGCGGAGCCCGGTGCGCCGCCTGAAACCGCTGCGGAGCTGTTCGAGGAATTGAAGCAGATGCAGGGTTGGCTCGGGCTCGAACGCATCGAAGTGACGCCTGCCGGGGATTTGGGGCCGGCGCTGGCCGACATAGCGGTGTCGTAAGCTCGCGTTGACACCGCCGCCCGCAAAAGCCTAAATCCGGTTCCAGATGGTCCCTTGCCCGCAACGGCAAGGGCTAAGAGGGAATGCGGTGCGGGGCAAAATCCCAAATCCGCGGCTGTCCCCGCAACTGTAAGCGAAGAGCCAAGGCCGAAAACCACTGGGAATTCCCGGGAAGGCGGCTACCCAAGGCGATGACTCGCGAGCCAGGAGACCTGCCGTCTGCGACTGTAGAATCCGATCGCCCGGCGGGTTTCCGGGCAAGGAGCCCGATCTTTGGACCACGACAGCAGTTTTTCGGCTGGCACAGCGGATATTTCGTCCGGCCATGATGATGCCTTGGCCGGCGTCACCATCATCGTCTGCGGCTCCTGCCGCAATGAGACCGGCTCCGACGCTCATCCCCGCGCCGGCGAGTTGCTGACGGACGACACGCGCCGCGCCGCCGCTGGCGACGAT
>NZ_RZQA01001366.1:0-981 GCF_004022915.1 Mesorhizobium sp. M7A.F.Ca.US.006.04.2.1 | reverse complement strand
CGACAACGCAACGCCGCGCAAGATGCGCGGCGAGGCCGAACTGCTGATCGCCACCTTCGCCATTCCAGTCTGCAAGGTCTTCCCGCAGGGCTTCATGCCGCCGCGCGATCCGGCGCAATTGAGCGCCCTGAAGACCGGAGCGGCCGGGTGAAGGGTCGCGCATTCATCGCCGTCGTTCTGTTCGGGCTGGCTGTCCTTGCCGGCTGTGCCGGCACTGGCCGCAATGCCTGCGATCTCCTGCAAGGCCAAAGCGCTTGCGCGCGACCCGCGCTCTCCGCGGAGACAGCTGGGCCACGGATCGCCGCCGCGCAGTTTTTCGGCGACGCCGGCACCAGCGACTACGAAAAACGCTTCCTGGCGCTGCTCGCCCGCCATCAGCTTGGCGCCATGGACCGAGCCAACGGCACCGGCCTTTTCGGCCACGACCGCTATGAAATCCGCAACAGCAATTTCCAGGCGACCTACCGGACGCTGCAAAAACTGGCCGGGCCGGTCGCCGAAACGCATCTGCCGCCGGCCGACGCCAACAGCGGCGAGGGTCATTTTGACGGACGCTGGCGGGTGTCGCGACAGACGCTCTACATCGATGCAGCGGCGCAGCCTTCGGCGCCCAAGACCTTCGATTTCTCCGGCCTGCAAGCGCGCGGCGTCGAGATCGTGCTGCGCCAGGCCGGCAAGCAACCGGCCGACATCGGGGGCACATGCGACGGCACGCTGGCGATCCGTGCCGGCGGCGCTTCACGCACCATCGCCACCGGCACGGCATTTCGCTTTCGCCTGTCCGGCGAGGACGATACGGTCAGCCTGTTTCCAAGTGACGGCCTGAACCGCTGCGCGACAAGAATCCGCTCCAGCCTTGCTCCGGCCGGCGCGCCGCTCACCATCCGACGCGAAGAGAGGGCCGATCCGGCGCTTGCCGCTTTCGACAGTCGCTACGAGCGCTGCCCTACGCCCGACCCCACAGGCCTCGATGCGCTCAGC
>NZ_RZQA01001365.1:0-984 GCF_004022915.1 Mesorhizobium sp. M7A.F.Ca.US.006.04.2.1 | reverse complement strand
GAACTTTAGGTCGCCCATTCTCTCCTCCGTTCTTACTGGCACCCGGCCCGGATTTTGGAGACCGCGTCGGCGATCGCGTCGTGCAGTATCCAGACGTCGCCCGAATAACAAATGAAGTCGAAGCCTTGTGCGTAGAACTCGTGGCCCTGCTGGACGTTGGGCACCAGGCGCCCGAGCGACTTGTTGTGCCTTTTGGCGGCGGAAACGATTTTGGCCATCGCGGCGATGAAGGTCGGGTGCGCGAAGTCGCCGGGAATGCCGAGCGAGACCGACAGATCAAAGTGACCGACCCACAGACAATCGACGCCGTCCAATCCCGCAATGCCGTCGATGTTCTTGACGCCGTCGGCGGTCTCGATCAGGCAGATGAACACCGAGCGCTGGTTGGCCGCCTCGAACTTATCTGCAACCGAGCCCGGACGGTAACGGTCATGCGCGATCTGCAGCGCCACGCCGCGAGCGCCAGCCGGATGGTATTTCATGGAACTGATGATGTGCTGCGCCTGCTCGACGGTACTCACCATCGGCGCGATTAATCCTTCGGCCCCCATATCCATGGCGCGGGCGAGGAAATGGTAGTCCTGCGATGGCACACGCACCATAACCGGCAGGTCGGCCGCCTCGAAATAGCGGATCGCGCTCTTGACCGTTTCCAGGCTGAAGCCCGAATGCTCCATATCGAAAAAGGCGAAGTCACAGCCAGCGGACTTCAGGATGTGGCCTATCCCCGGCGTCGCGAACTCGGCGACAAGGGTCCCGAGCTTGACGCGTCTGTGAGACGCTAGCGCCTTGAGACTTGGCTCCGACATGAACTTCCCTCCCGTTCGCCCACAAGGGGCGCATTGCGCCTACGCGTTCTTCAAGACGAAGCTTCGACAACAAGGTCGCAGATCGTCACCAGCTTGGTGTCGACGAGCGGCGCGCTCTGCGAATTGAATTCCTCGAAATGGGCTGTCCGGCAGTGGAGCTTGAATGCAGCCTCGC
>NZ_RZQA01001364.1:0-986 GCF_004022915.1 Mesorhizobium sp. M7A.F.Ca.US.006.04.2.1 | reverse complement strand
CCACGGCACCGGCCTTGTTGCCTGTGCCACCCGCCCCGCCAACACCAACGTTGACGGCGACGTTGACGCCGTTTTCTGTACCGAGATCGGCCGTCGCGCCATTGGTCGCTCCGCCATTGCCGCCGCCGCCGCCGATCGACTGGGCAACGATCGCGGCGCTCATGTCCCCACCCGTCTTGATCGTCATGGCGTTGTGAACGGCGACATCGCCGCTGATGTTGCCCTTGCCGCCGCCGCCACCGATGGTGACTGTCGCATTGATGCTGGCGTTGACCCCGAAGCCGCCTGCAGCTCCCCAGGAATCGCCGCCATTGCCGCCGCTGCCGGCCACCGATTGCGCGAGGATGCCGATCGCGTTGGCGCCTTTGGTAACGATGCTGCCGCCGCCATTCATGCCGCTGTCGACGATGACGAGGTCGCTCTTGCCACCGTCGCCACCCCAGCCGCCAACAGTGACACCGAGTGAAACGCTGACCCCCGTGCTGGCTGCACCCGAAATCGTGGCAGCGCGGCCGCCATTGCCGCCGCCGCCGCCGATGGACTGGGCAACGATGCCGCCGGAACCGGCTGCGTCGGTGTCGGCAATCAGGTTGCCATCAGCCCGAACCGTTACCTTTCCACCGTTGCCTCCGTTGCCGCCCTCGCCACCCACGGCAACCCCGACCGAGGCGGACACGTAGAGACCAGCGCTGACCGCGCCTGAATAAGCCGAACCGCCGTTGCCGCCACTGCCACCGACCGATTGCGCAAGGATGGCCTTCGAGCCCATGCCGCCGACATGAATGTCACCTTTGTGGGTGACCGTGACCTGGTTGCTGAGATTGCCATCGCCGCCACCGCCGCCGATCGCCACGGAAGCGGCGCCGAACAGACCGACGGCAAACGTTCCGACAGATCCGCCATTGCCGCCACCGCCGCCGACCGACTGGGCGAGAATGCCGTGTGAGAGGGAGCCCACGGTCGTGATGTTGGTGGTGTTCTTGACC
>NZ_RZQA01001363.1:0-991 GCF_004022915.1 Mesorhizobium sp. M7A.F.Ca.US.006.04.2.1 | reverse complement strand
AAATGGATCTGCAGATATTCGGCGAACACGGCGTTGCCGGAGAGATAGGCGATGACGCCGAAGGAGGCAGCCGCGATCATGATCGGCACGATCGCCAGGCCGTCAAGGCCGTCGGTCAGGTTCACCGCATTGCCGGCGCCGACGATGACGAAGCAGGAGAACGGAATGAAAAACCAGCCGAGATTGACGATGAATTCCTTGGCGAAGGGAAAAGTCAGCGACGACGAGAACGGCGCCTGGCCATTGTGCATGATCACCCAGGCGGCGATGCCGGCGATGACGAATTCCAGCGCCAGCCGTGCCTTGCCGGAAAAGCCGAGATGCGACTGCTTGGTGACCTTCAGATAGTCGTCGTAAAAGCCGATCGAGCCGAAGCCCAGCGTCACCAGCAGCACCACCCAGACATAGATGCTCGACAGGTTCGCCCACAAAAGCGACGAGCCGATGATGCCCGACAGGATCATCAGCCCGCCCATGGTCGGCGTGCCGGCCTTCTTGAAATGTGTCTGCGGCCCGTCGGCGCGGATCGGCTGGCCCTTGCCTTGCCGCAGCCGCAGCGAATTGATGATGGTCGGTCCAAAGATGAAGACGATCAGCGCCGACGTGATCAGCGCGCCACCGGTGCGGAAGGTGATGTAGCGGAAGACATTGAAGACCGAGACCTTGTCCGCAAAATCGACGAGCAGTGTGAACATGCGCTTTCGTCCCCCGACCTAGGTCTGTTTTCTGGTTGTCGATTCAGCCGGGAATTTGCCCAGCAGCGCATCGACCAGTTTTGCAAAACCGATGCCCTTCGACGATTTGATCATCACCACGTCACCCGGCTTGAGCGCGGCAAGCAGCACCGGCTTCAGCTCCTCGACACCGGCGCGGTATTCCGTCTTGATGTCAGCCGGCAGCGCTTCGGCCAGCGCCCGCATTTCCGGGCCGCCAAGAAAAACGGTCTGCGTGCCCGTGCCGACGATGAGATCGGCAAGGGCCGCATGCAGCT
>NZ_RZQA01001362.1:0-992 GCF_004022915.1 Mesorhizobium sp. M7A.F.Ca.US.006.04.2.1 | reverse complement strand
GCCGGATCCGTGGCGTCGGCAGGATCGACCGGTGCCGACCCCCTGCCCTGGTTGTTCCATTCGGGCACGTCGGCGCGCGGTCCGATCTGCATCCAGCCAACCGCCTGACCGTCCTCGAATGCCAGCAGGCCCGGCGGCGGGCCGGCCTCGATGCGCGCCTTGATGTGGTCCTTGTTGCGTTCCCGGCTGCTCTCGCGGCGCATCGCCGGCGCCAGCCGGAAATGCGTGCACCAGCAGCCGTAGCAGGCACCTTGCTTGCCGAAGAGGTCCTCGAATTCAGCCCAAAGCTCGGGCGCAAGCGGCGCTATGGTCGTGCTCATGCGTTCTCCCCAGGCCAGCCTTGTCGCTGGCCTTGCACTGTCGTACCATTGCCTCTGTTCTCTTTATGTTCGCAGCGATGGCGGCCCCTGTCAACAATCCCGATCACGGTTTTTGCCGCGACTGCCTGATGCTTCAGCGCAGCCAGACGCGCCGCTGCGAGCGCTGCGGCAGCCCCCGGCTTGCGCGTCATCCCGAGCTTTACCGGCTGCATCTGGCCCATATCGATTGCGACGCCTTCTATGCGGCAATCGAAAAGCGCGACAATCCGGCGCTCAAGGACAAGCCGCTGATCATCGGCGGCGGCAAGCGCGGCGTCGTCTCCACCGCATGCTACATCGCCCGCATCCAGGGCGTGCGCTCGGCCATGCCGATGTTCAAGGCGCTCGAAGCCTGCCCGGAGGCGGTGGTCATCAGCCCCAACATGGAAAAATACGTCCGCGTCGGCCGCGAGGTGCGCGCCATGATGCAGGCGCTGACGCCGCTGGTCGAGCCGCTGTCGATCGACGAGGCGTTTCTCGACCTCGCCGGCACCGAACGGCTGCACGGCCTGCCACCCGCTGTGGTGCTGGCGCGCTTTGCGCTGGCGGTCGAGAAGGAGATCGGCATCACCGTTTCGGCCGGCCTGTCCTACTGCAAGTTCCTCGCCAAGATAGCGTCGGACTTCCGTAAAC
>NZ_RZQA01001361.1:0-995 GCF_004022915.1 Mesorhizobium sp. M7A.F.Ca.US.006.04.2.1 | reverse complement strand
GGGCGCCCAGGCGCCGGGCCGCAGGGCATATTGTTCGCGGCGCCGGATGACGTTCCATTTCGCGGTCCGCGTCAGCAATTCATGCGTCAGCGCGGGCTGCTTTTCGTCGGCGACGAGCTGGTAGAGGAAATAGAACAGGTTCAGCGCGCCGGCCTCGAAGCTCGGCCGCGTCGCCGCCGACAGCGAGCGGATCTCCTCCTCCAGCGCGACGATGAAGTCGGCCGCACGGGCGACGGTGCCGTGGCTGACCGCATCGCCAATGTCGCGCAGGTCCCGCGTGGCCTGCGCCAGGCCCTCGCGCTCGAGGTTCTCAGCCACGATCCGCAAATGCGTCCTGCGCATCTCCTTGACGTGCCGGCTCGTCACGCTTGCCTGATGGACGCGGTAGACGACCAGGTTTTCAGGCATCATGGCTGCCGGGTAACGGCCGGCCAGCCGCCTGAAAAGATCGAAATCCTCGGCATGCCGGTAGGCCTGGTCATAGTGCAGGACGCTGTCGTCGATGACCTTCCTGTTGTAGACGACCGTCGGGTGCATGAAGATCGTGAAGAACATCGCCAATACAGGGATGCGGCCGAACTGGAACACCGGATCGGGCCTGCCCCTGGCGATGCGGCCGCGGATCAACATGTCGACGCCGGCGCCGCAGAAGCCCAGTTCGGGCCGCCGCTCGAACAGCGCCACCTGGCGCGACAAACGCCAGGGATAGGCGACGTCATCGGCGTCCATCCGCGCGACCAGTTCGCCCCGGGCGATCGCCAGCCCTTCGTTGAGCGTCGCGACAAGGCCGCGGTTTTCGCGCGAGATGATCGAAATGCGGCTGTCGGCCTTTTGGCATCGCTCGAGTATCTCGAGCGAATTGTCGGTCGAACCGTCATCGATCGCGATGATCTCCAGGCGACTGTGATCCTGCCGCAGGATGCTTCCCAGCGCGGTGGCGAGATAGGGACCGGCATTGTAGACCGGCAACAGGACGGAGACGAGCGGTGCGGCAG
>NZ_RZQA01001360.1:0-1000 GCF_004022915.1 Mesorhizobium sp. M7A.F.Ca.US.006.04.2.1 | reverse complement strand
GGTCAGGACCTTGTCGTTGTTGCCCTGTTTGAAATTGAGCTTGGGATTGTAGGTGTAGCTCGGGTTCGTGACCACCGCCCTTACTGTATGCATGCCGGACGGGGATGGGTTCTCCTCGCTGCCAATTGTGGCCGGAAAGGCCGCCAGGAGTGAGCCGTCTTCCGCATAGGCGCGAACCTGGCCTTCGGCCTTGTCTACTTCCAGTCTGGCGGCCGTTCCGCGCTTCCCCGAACCTAGATCGGCCACCGAAATCGTTTCTCCCTCGGCGAAGGTCGCGCCAGGATTGAGTGCCTTCAGAAAATCCTCGTCCATGTGGAAACGCTCGGCCATGGCCTCGCTTGGACGGGCGTAGCCGAGGTATTTCATCTCCGCCATTTTGGCGTAGTCTTTCGGAATGGCACCCACCACCGTGGAAAGGTCGTCCGCCGTGACGACGTAGCTGCCGATAACCTGCTTGTCCGCGTCTATGGCGGCGATGACCTTGAGTCCAATCTTTCCGTCGACCGGGAGGCCACGCATCACTTCAAAGGCTGCGATGGCGTGCCGCAGGTTGCCGCCATCAAGACCGTCGATAACTCCTGGCGACGCCCCCGCCCGGTCGAGCAATACCTGCAACCGAACTATGGACGGCGAGGGCGCGTCTGCCGCAGGGGCTTGCGTAAACTCCGTCGAAGGGGCGGCGGCACCGACATTGAACGTGCTGCCGGTGGTCAGCGGATCGATCTTCGAATCGGGGGGCGCATACGTCGGCGAAATTGCATCGAGGGGCGCTGCGTTGACGGTATCGGGGGTAAGCAATGACGCGGCGTGAGCTGGTGAGATGACCAACGTTGCCGTGCCAGCGCCAAGTGCCGTGCTGAAGGTGAGTACAAGTAGACCGAGGCCGCGTCGCATGTGGGGTGTGTCTCCTGGCAGCGAAAAGAGGCCGCAAGCGACATTCTGCCGGATTGGTTACTGGTCTCTTAACATCGATGTCCAATTCAACTCACTGTGCCTGCAG
>NZ_RZQA01000135.1:0-9906 GCF_004022915.1 Mesorhizobium sp. M7A.F.Ca.US.006.04.2.1 | reverse complement strand
TTGCCCAGTCGATGCGAAAGGCGTCGTGGATCAGCTTGTGATGCCGGAGATCCCCGGGCTGGCGCAGCGGATGTTCGCCTTGCAGCAGTTCCGGGCTGCAGACCGGGAAGACCTCTTCGTCGGCGAGAAATTCCGCGGTCACGCCGGCATAGCCGCCCTTGCCGTAGCGGATGGCGATATCGATGCCGTCGCTGACGAAATCGGAAAGTACGCCCGAGGTCGACAGCCGCACGTCGATGTCGGCGTTGGCGCGGTGGAAGCGATGCAGCCTCGGCACCAGCCAGCGGCCGGCAAAACCGTCCGATGTGCTGACATTCAGGATGCCTGCCGTGCGGTCGGGCGTGGCGGCGATGGTGGCGGCGGCGATCTGGTCCAGCGCCGTCCTGACTTCCGATGCGTAGGCCGCGCCGACCGACGTCAGGCGCACGGACCTCGTTCCCCGATCGAAAAGCTGGATGCCGAGCCTGTCCTCGATGTTGCGGATGGCGCGGCTGACCGCGCCATGGGTGACGTTGAGCTCACCCGCAGCCTTGGAGAAGCTCAGATGCCTGGCGGCAGCCTCGAAGGCGGGCAGGGCAGTGAGGGGCGGTAGTCTGCGCGGCATGGTCCACCTGTGAGTGTTGCTCACAAATCCTGCACAAAGAGTCGTTTGTCGTCCAGCCCGGAAATGTCCAATCTATAGGGGTAGCAGCAGATATTGATCGGCTTTCCCATCTCGCCGCTGCGCTGAACGACCAGAAACGGTGTGAGCAATCGTCATGCTTGTCCCCTTGCGGACGGCGTCGGCACGCTTGCGCCTACTGAACCACAGGAGACGAACCATGAAACCGATTCTCGAATCCATCAGCGCCGCGACGAGCGGTCTTGCACTCAGAGCCTCTGCAGTCGTCGAGCGCCGCCGCATGCTGCGCCAAGTTTCACGCTTCTCGAACCATCGCTTGCACGACATCGGATTCGAGCGCGACTGGGACGGCTCCATCCTGCGCAATGGGAGGTCGATATGACCAGCACCCTGATCATCGGCGCGACGGGGCTGCTGGGCAGCGAGATGGCGAAGGCCAGCGCCCGCAATGGCGATCGCCTGCACGTTCTGGTTCGTCCGGCAACAGCCGGCGATGAAGAGCGGCTGCATTCGCTGAAGGAACTCGGCGCCAAAATCCACGTCGGCGATCTCGACGACTATGACAGCCTTGTCCGCGCCGCCAGTGCGGTGGACCGCGTCATCAGCTCGGTGCATGTGCATTCGGCCAGCGAGATGACGCTGGTGCGGGCGCTGAGCGATGCCGGCGTTTCCCGCTATGTGCCTTCCGCCGGCTTCGGCCTCGACTTCGCCGCCGCCGCACCGGGCTCGATCCCGCCACTCGACCTCAAGCGAGCAGTGTTCGACGCGATCAAGGAGGCCGATCTGCCCTATACGGTGATCTACACCAATGGCTTCTTTTCGACATGGGTGGCGACGCTGGGCGATCTGATGCGCTTCGGCTCGTCGCCCTTGCCGCCCGAAGAGGTGACACTTTATGGCGACGGCAACGTGCCGGCGACGTTCGTCAGCGAGAAGGACATCGCCGCCGTGACCTTGCGCGCGCTGAACGACCCCAATGCCATCCGCAGCGAGATCCGCATCGCCCGAAACAAGATCACCCAGAACGAAATGATCGATCTGTGGCGCGGGGTGAGCGGCCGCTCGCCGCGCATCGTGCCTCAGAGTGCGGCGGAGCTTGAGGCGATGATCGCGTCAGCCCCCTGGCTCGGACTGCTGCGGGCATTCTGGATACGCGGCGAGACCGCGCTCGAGACGGCCACGCCGGAAGCCGGAGTGCTGTATCCGGAGCTGGCTTTCGAGACCATCGAGAGCGCCTTTGTTGCGATGGCGGACGCCGCTGGGCGATAGGAGCAGGAGCGCGGCGCTGAAGCTGACGTCGTCGGCGCGGCCGATGAATCCGGCTCGCGGCGTGAGCCGCCCGAGAAGGGCTGGTCTCACCCGTGCGGGCCTGTATCATGGTCATGTGAATTCCTGGGAGGAGGCTTGTGCATGCGGCTGAATCGGAATCTCTGTCAGTGGAGGGTTTGGGTCTTCATCGCCGCAATGGCGCTTTGGCCGCACGCGGCGCCGGCCGATAGCCTCACGCCCGAGCGCATCACTGCTGCCCTGTCGAAGCTCGAAGCGCTTGCCGAAGCCGCCGTCGCGGACGGTGCCGTACCCGGGCTCGCCATCGGCGTCGTGCGCGATGACGAGGTGATCTTCCTCAAGGGTTTTGGGCATCGCGAGGCCGGCAAGCCTGAGACCGTCGACGCCGACACGGTGTTCCAGATCGCCTCCCTTTCCAAGCCGGTTTCCGCCACCGTCGTAGCGGCGTTGGTTAGCGACAGGATCGTGTCCTGGGATTCGAAGATCGCCGATCTCGATCCGGCCTTCAGGTTGGCCGATCCTTATCCGGCAAGCCAGCTCACCGTCCGTGACCTGTTTTCGCATCGCAGCGGGCTTCCAGGCACCGCCGGAGACGACCTCGAGGACATTGGCTACGACCGCGTCGAGATCCTGCATCGCCTGCGGTTCGTGCCGCCATCGTCGAGCTTTCGGGCCGGGTATTCTTACAGCAATTTCGGATTGACAGAGGGTGCCGTGGCAGCCGCGACACCGACGGGAAAGCCCTGGGAGCAGGTCGCCGAGGAGAAGCTCTACCGTCCGCTGGGCATGGCCTCCACGAGTTCCCGCCATTCGGACTTCGTCAAGCGAACCAACCGCGCCGCGCTTCACGTCAAGGTCGATGGCGCCTGGGCAGCGAGGATAGAGCGCGATCCGGATGCGCAGGCGCCCGCCGGCGGCGTCAGCTCTACGGCACGTGACCTCTCGCAATGGGTGCGCCTCATCCTCCACAACGGCGTTTATGCCGGCAAGACACTGATTGCCGCCGATGCGCTAAGCCAGACGCATGTTCCGCTGATAGCGCGCGGCAACAATCCCGTCTCCGGCGGCGCATCGTTCTACGGCCTCGGCTGGAATGTCGAATTCGGCCGACACGGCCTGAGCTGGGGCCACGCCGGCGCTTTCAGCGTCGGCGCGCGTACCCTGGTGACAGTCTTCCCAAAGGAGAAGTTGGGCATAGTCATCGTCGCCAACGCCTTTCCGACTGGCCTGCCGGAGGGATTGTCCGACAGCTTCGCCGATCTCGTCTTCGACGGTAAGGTCGAGAAGGACTGGGTCAAGGCGTGGAATGATATCTATGCGGGCCTGTTCGGTCCGGCGGTCGCGGCGGCCAAGGCCGCCTATGCCGCGCCGCCGTCTCCGTCACGGCGAGCCGGGCCGGGCAGTGTCTATGCTGGCCGGTACGCCAACGACTTCATCGGCGACGCGATTGTGTCGAAAGCGGGAGACGACCTTGTACTCAAGGTAGGCCCGGCCGCCGGCCGGTCCTATTCATTGAGGCATTTCGACGGTGATCTTTTCCTGACCTTCCCCGACGCGGAGACGCCGGACAGCCCCTCGGGTGTAAGTTTCGTGGTCGGCGCTGACGGCAAGGCGTCGGCCATGACTGTAGGTTTTCTCGACGACAATCATCTCGGCACGCTGCAACGTGTGGGGGACTGACTTCCAAATCGACCGGTCCCGCCGGGAGTCAGGATGCCGGGCCGTATCGGAGCAGTTTGAAGCAATCGCCGTTGCCCGATTTCGTCTGTGCCAGCGAGGGCTTCGATCTGTCGATCCATTCCTGATGTGACCTCGCGTCGGCTTCGATCGCCTCGACCGGTGCAAGACTGACAAAGCTGCGTCCGTGGCTGAGAAGCCAGCACGCACGGCCGAGAAATCGCCTGCTGCGCTGGCGCAAGAGGTCGGCATCGTAGAAGATGTCGAGCACCTCGTGCTTGATCTTGCGCTCGGTTTCAGGATTGGCGATCGCAACCTCGATCGGCTCGCCGCCGATCGCATCCTGCAGGTCCTTGTAGTCGAGGGTGAGTTGGGTGATGGCATATTTGATCTCGCTCTCGTCGCGCACGATGTCGAACCATAGCGTCGGATCGAGCTGGTTGACGACGAACGACGACTCGAAATCGCGCGACAGGTTGAGGATGTCGAAGTCCCGGATGTCGACGTCGCGCTCAACCAGCAGGATTTCGCGGATCTGCTTGCCAAGCTCCGCTCCCTGCGCGCCGATGGCGGCGTTGGTTCCACCAAGTTCGGGACTAACGTAGGCCCCGCCGTCATCCAGCAGCGCGTCGAATTCGCCAAGTGACTCGACGAGGGGAGCGCCGCGAGCGATGCGCGCCGCCAGCTTGGCCAGAACCTGCTGGAGATCCGTTTCGCGTCTGCGCTGGTCCTGGTAATTCTGCTGGAAAAAGAAGATGAACAGCGACACCCCGATGCCGATCAGGATCACGCCCAACTGCGAGAAGATGTTACGGTAGTATTCCAGCAGCTTTTCGCGATGACGCACGTCGTCGCGCACACTGTGGGCGACGCGCAGATTGACGATCAGCGACAGGATGAGCAGCCCAGTACCGACGAGGATGAGGCCGCCGATGAGCAGGTAACCATGGCCTGTGCTGAAATCCATTCGTTTTCCCTGAAGCCCAGACTGCGCAGAATAGTGCCATTTTGGCTAAATACCTACGGATTTGCGGGCGGTGGATTTGATGGCGGCGACCACCCCAGAAGGTTGACCCGCCTGGCCATCCGGCCGATAGCTCCGCCAGAAACTGCCCCGAGAACCCTGATGACTTCAGACACGAACCTCCACGATGCACGCTCCGCCGATCCTGACACCGCCTGGCAGGCGGACGTCCGCGCCGGGGTGCGCCACGTCCGCGACCTTGACCGCCTCCCGCTGTCGTCAGCCGAGCGCGCAGCCGCCCAGGCCGCGGCGGCGAACCATAAGGTGCGCGCGCCCAAAGCCTATCTCGACCTGATCGACTGGAACGACCCGGCTGATCCGATCCGGGCGCAGGTCATCCCCTCTCCGCAAGAACTGGAGGAAGCGGAAGGCGAACTCGACGATCCGATCGCCGACCATGACTTCAGCCCGGTGCCGCGCTTGACGCATCGCCATGCCGACCGGGTGCTGCTGTTCCCGACCTATCAATGCGCGGTCTATTGCCGGTTCTGCTTCCGCAAGGAATCTCTGACCTCGATCGGCAGGGGCTATACGCGCGAGGCGCTGGAGCCGGCGCTGGCCTATATCGCCAAGCATCCCGAAATCCGCGAGGTGATCCTGACCGGCGGCGATCCGCTGTCGCTGCCCGACAAGGCGCTGGCCGAAATCCGCGCGCGCATCGAAGGGATCGCGCATGTGCGGCTGCTGCGCCTCCACACGCGCGTTCCGGTGGCGCTGCCGTCGCGCATCACGCCGGGGCTGGTTGCGGCCCTGCAGGGCCGGCTGATGGTCACCATCGTCACCCATTTCAACCACGCGCGGGAAATCACTCAGGCCACGGAAACCGCCTGCCGCACGCTGCGGCAAGCCGGCTTCGTGCTGCTCAACCAGAGCGTTCTGCTCAAAGGCGTCAACGACAGCGTCGAGGCGCTGGAGGAGCTCTGCCGCGAGCTGATGTATCGCCTCGGCGTCAAACCCTATTACCTGCACCATGGCGACCTCGCGCGCGGCATGGCGCACCGGCGCACGACGATTGCGCAGGGGCAGGCGCTGACCGAAGCGCTGCGCGCGCGACTTTCGGGCATCTGCAACCCCGTCTATGTGCTCGACCTGCCGGAAGGCGGCGGCAAGGTGCCGATCGGGCCTTGCCATGTCGAGGGACGGGACGGCGAGAACTGGCGGCTGCGCGGGCTGGATGGCGAGGTGAGGGCGTATACGGAGATCGTTGGCGAATAGGACTGCGCGCTAACCCCTGTCTTTCTCGACAAACGCCAGCACCACCACGCGCGGGGCAACGCAGTAGGCGAGCCTGGCCTTGCGGCCTGTCTTCGTCGTCGCGCAGCCTGCGTTCAGGTCGACGGTGATGTCCTCATAGCCCAGCACCTCGCGATCGAGCGGATAGACGGCCTTGTAGACGGCTTCCTTGGCGGCAAAAAGGATGCGGCCGGCAAGATGCCGGTCGGCTGCGTCGGTGCGGTCCGCGGGTGTTGTCACGAGCGCCAAAATGTCATCCGGGAGAGGCTGCGCGGGCTCGACGTCGATGCCGAGCGAGGCGATATCGCCAACCGGTGCAACCGCCGCTACCGCCATGTCGTCGTCGTGCGCGAGCGAACCCATTATTCCCTCGGGCCAGACCGGCGCGCCGGACGGCATGCGCAGGATGGCGACGTCGCCGACGCCAAGCTCCGCCAGCAGTCCGTGCGCGATCCAGCGGGCCGCGCCGCTGGATCGCCGCATGCCAGGCTGGCGCGCGGGGATGGAATGCGCTTCCCCAGGCAGCAGATGGGCTTCATCGCCTTCGCGGATCAGGCGGCATCCGATCCGGACACCGCTCGGCGCGATCGCGGCCATAGCCTCCAGCAGGGTCGTTTCCTCCGATGAATTCGCAGCGGGCGGCGTCAACGATCGACCATCGGCAGGACGGCGATCATTTCTCCGTCCTCGTCGATGCCTTGTTCCACGAAGCCGGCGCCGCGATAGAGGTGGCGCGCGGCCTCGTTCTCGGGCTCGTAGCAGATCGAAACCTCCCTGATATGGTCGAGATTACCGATCTCGTCGAGCAAGGCGCGCAATGCGGCCTTGCCATAGCCTTTGCCCTGGTGGGCGCGGTCGATCATGAAGCGGTAGACCAGCGCCTCGTTGTCCGACGCATCGTACATCAGGAAACCGACGACACGGGTCCCGGCCATGATGGCGCGCGGCCGCGCGTCTTCATCGGTTTCGGCTTCTTCGAGGGACTCCGAATTGCCGGCGACGAAATCCCTCTGCTCCGGAGCCAGTTCCAGGGCCGCGACCAGGGCGCGGTTGGCCCTGGTCACGGCAACGAGACGGGTGTCCTCGGTGTTCAAGCCGATGCCTTGGCCGAGGACTCGGTGATCGGCTCGACGAAGCGATGCAGCTTGGCCGGGTTGCCGCGCCATATGGAGTTGGGCTCCAGCTCTTCGCCCTTCATGACGAAGGAGTCGACATCGACCACCGAGCCTTCGCCCATGACGACGCCGTAGTGGACAAAGGCGGAGGGTCCGAGCGTGCAGCCCTTGCCGATGCGGATGAAGTCGGACTTGAAGGCGCCTTCCTCCAGCGAATGGGCCTGGATGACGCAGCCCTCGTTGAGGGTGGCGTCGTCGCCGATCTCCACCAGCGAGCGTTCGGTCAGATTGCTGCCGCCGTCATAGACACGGCTGCCGATCCTGACGCCCAGCATGCGCAGGATCATCGGCCGGAATGGCGTGCCGGCGAACAGCCGCACGATCGGCGAATCCGCCAGCTTCCAGTGGCGTTCATGACGCCAGAACGCCACGTCATAGATCGTCGTCATCTGCGGCTTCAGCCTGCCGAAACCAAGACTTGCCCGTTCCACGAAGATGTAGAAGGGAATGGTGATCGCCGAGGTCAGGAGCACGGCGACGAACAGTGCGACTTCAGCCCATTCGGTATAGTAGTTCAGCGCCCGGTCCCAGATCGCCAGCGTGGCGAACAGCATGACCCATTGCGTTGCCACGAACAGCAGGATCGTCACCAGATTGTGGCGGTTCTTCAACGGGATGCGCCGGCGCCGGTCGTCCTCGTCGATGCCGGCGATGAGTTCCTTGTCGCGGTTCACCATGCGCGGGATTTCAAAGGCAGGCGAACCCAGAAGCCCGACATTCTCGCGCAGCGGCCCGTCGATGGGGATCATCACCTTGGTGCCGAGCAGGACGTTGTCGCCGGTGCGGCCGTCCGGCGGATAGTAGATGTTGTTGCCGAGATAATTGCGCTCGCCGATTCTCGTCGGCTCGAGCCTGAAGGCGGCGGCGGATTTGTGCATGTTGATCATGAACAGCCCGTCCGACACCATGGTCTCGGTGCCGATCTCGCACAGAAGCGGGTTTTCGTGCTGCTGGTTGGAGCCGAAATTGGAGCCGGTCTGCACCACCTTGTTGAGGTTCCAGCCGATCGCTCGCATGTAGTGCACGATGGCAGAGCTGTCGCCGGCCAGCAGGCCGAGCACGCGCGAGTTGCTGGAGAATTCAGCGACGGTCTGCAGCCAGTAGCGGAAGCCGTACAGCGTGTAGGTGCGGCCTGGCTTCAACAGCAGGCTGACCAGGCGCGGCACCAGCGTCGCCGCCAGGAAGGATGCGGCCATGTAGCCGAACAGCGTCACCGTGGTGCCGATCGCGACGACGCCGATGGTTTCCTGGTAGTCGTCGCCGACATTTTCCCAATAGCTGTGGAACAAGAGCGGCAAGGGGGTGACGATGGCAAACAGGCCGATCAGCTGAACCGCTTCGAACAGGAAGCGCCGGATGTTGGACGGATCGACATTGCGCACCTTGCAATAGTCGGCCGTGGTCGGCACGGCCGGCGAGCCATGCCAGCGTTCGCCGTCGGGGATGCTTTGGCCGCGGTGCAGCGAGGACGAATGGCCGAGCTGGGCGCCGTCGCCGATCCTGGTGTCGATGTCGAGCGTCGAACCGACGCCGACAAAGGCATCGCGGCCGATGGTCAGCGGCCCGGTGTGGATGTAGCCGGACTGCGCCCGGAAACCGAGGATCATCGATTCCTTGCGCAGGATGGTGTTGGCGCCGATCGAGATGAGATCGGTGCAGACGGGCACGGATTTCGATTCGATGACGGCGTTCTTGCCGAGCCTGGTGCCGAGAAGCTGCAGGTAGATGCTGTAGAGCGGGCTGCCGCGGAACAGCACGACGGGCGCGGTGCGGATCAACGTCTTGACCACCCAGAAGCGGAAGTAACGCACGCCCCAGATGGGAAACGCCTCCGCCTTCCAGCGGCCGACCAGCACCCATTTGGCGAGGACGGCAAAACCCGACATGCCGAAGAACACGGCGGCCGAAAGCGCCACGCACCTGATGTAGAGCTGCAGCGGATCGTCGAGCGCGTCGTACATCCAGTTGAGGCCGCCATTGATCGCCCACAGGGCGCCATAGCTGTAGAGCCCGTAGAACATCAGCTGTGCGGCGCCGCAGGTCCAATAGGCAAGATTGGAGGCCCGCCGCGTGAGGACGGGCTCGTTGGTGGCCGTCGTCATCTCGTCCGCTACGCCCAGATGCAGCGCCAGCCGCGCCACGGTCGGGTGGAGGTAGATGTCGCGCATCGACGCCGTCGCCCATTCCTTCCTGGTGCGCACACGGGCGCAGAAATGCGCCATCAGCAGCGAGTTGGCGCCGAGATCGTCGAAGAAATTGTCCTCGACGGACACTTCGTCGAATTTCAGCACCGCGGCCAGCGCGTCGGCCAGGAAACGCTCGTCGTCATTGCTGGGCGCGACCATGGCGCGATCGCCCGAAAGCCGCACGCTTGTCGGCTTCGGCAGCTGGCGCAAATCCACCTTGTTGGAAACGGTCATCGGGATCGCCGGCAGCTCCTCCAGATAGGAGGGCACCATGTAGTCCGGCAGCCGCCGCTTCATCGTCCTGGCGAGGTCCGCGCGCGAGATCGCCGTCTGGCCGGCCTTGGCTGCGAAATAGGCGACGAGTTCGACGCGGCCGGGCTCGATCTCCCAGATAGTGACGGCGGCTTGCGCGATCTCGGGCTGGTCGAGCAGCACCGCCTCGATCTCGCCGAGCTCGATGCGGTAGCCGCGGATCTTCACCTGGGTGTCGATGCGGCCGTTATATTCGATCTCGCTTTGGTCGTTGATGCGGCCAAGGTCGCCGGTGCGGTAGATGCGCTTGGACGGGTTGTTCGGCAGGCCGACGAAATCGGCGATGAATTTCTGTTCGGTCAGGTCGGGCCGGTTGAGATAGCCGACCGCGAGCCCGATGCCGGCAATGCCGATCTCGCCCAGTTCGCCCGGTTCGGCGAGCTGCGGCAG
>NZ_RZQA01001359.1:0-1000 GCF_004022915.1 Mesorhizobium sp. M7A.F.Ca.US.006.04.2.1 | reverse complement strand
AGGGCCTTGGCGGCGTCGCAGTTCTTTTGCGGGTAGGTGGCTTTCAAAGCCTCTTCGAGTTCGCCGCCATGGTTCTTGGCGATTTCGACATGGCGCTCCTCATGGCGCTTGATGTCGGCCGACAGCGTATCCCAGAACAGCCTGACATCGGCATCGGCCTTGCGCGGCCGGCGCCACTCGGGAAGGATCACCTTCACCTTGACGGTCACCACCGCGTCGGCAATCCGGCAGGAACTCGGTGTCTGCGCATAGCTGATACGGGTGGTGAAGGCCATTTGCGTAGCGCCCGGGTGCCGCGTGCCGGTGCTTTTCACCTCCGGCCCGCGTTTGGAGAGTTGTGCCTCGATGTCGTCGAGGGTGCTGCCGCCAATGGCGAAATAGCTGTACGTCTTGACGAGATTGGCCGCCGCCGCCGGGTGCGACGTTATGGCGAGCAGCAGCGCGCAAGCCAAGGATTGTTTCACGCCCAAGGACTGTTTTTTCATGCCAAGCATGGATCGTTTCATCATGTTGCCTCTTCGACCACCTTGCTTTACGGCCGTTGCCGGCGCAATGAAATTGATCCGCCAGGGATCACACATGATTGATGAACTCCATGGTCGATGAGCAATGACGGCCAGGCGATGGCAGTTGGCGCATGGACGCCATCTCGACCTCGGCGGCAAGGCCGTGGTCGTCGGCATCCTCAATGTCACGCCCGACAGCTTTTCCGACGGCGGCCAGTTCGACGCCCCTGAAAAGGCGTTGGCCCAGGCGCGCCGCATGATCGGGGAAGGGGCACTGGTTGTCGATGTCGGGGGAGAATCGACGCGCCCAGGTGCTGCCGCGGTATCGGCCAGCCAGGAACAGGCCCGCATCCTGCCGGTGATCGAAGCGCTGGCGGGCGTGAACGAGGTGCTGATTTCGGTCGATACCTATCGCGCCGACACGGCGCGGCTGGCGGTCGCCGCCGGCGCGCATATCGTCAACGATGTCTGGGGTTTGCAGCGCGAGCCCGATA
>NZ_RZQA01001358.1:0-1002 GCF_004022915.1 Mesorhizobium sp. M7A.F.Ca.US.006.04.2.1 | reverse complement strand
GGGTAGTGGTAGGATGCCTGTGTGGTGGATTTGATCCGCCAAGGCCGGCGCCTCTCAGGCCCAACCCATTCCCCCCGCCCACTGGGAGCGTCGGCCACCCTTCCATGAAGAGAGCCCCTCAAGTGGTCGCCTGGGCCGGCAGCGTCGCGATTGTGGGCCTGGTCAGAACTTGTAGCTCAAATTGATCCCGACCGTATTCAGCTTCACGTTCTGATCGCGATCGTTAAAGGGTTCTGCCACCTCGTAGTGCTCGGAGCCGAAATCATAGTAGCGATACTGCGCGCCGACGACGAACTTGTCGGTCAGCGCGTAGTCGACGCCGGCACCCACGGTCCAGCCGACATTCGTGCGCGTGCTGTCGAACGCCGGACCCGCGACTTGCGATGTTTCGATGCCGGCAAAGGCGACGCCGCCAATGCCGTAGACCAGCAGGCGGTCCATGGCGTAACCCGCCTTGGCGTTGACCGACCCGAACCACTTGATGTCGGTGCCGAATGTGCTTCCCAGCGCCGATACCGTCGTGCCGCCGACCGAGGAATAGTTGAGGTCCGCCTCGGCGCCGAGCACCGCCTGGTCGAATTGCCACAGGCCGGCGACGTGGCCGCCGACAAAACCGCCGTCAATGTCGGGCGCGATGGAAAATGGCGCACCTTCTGTCACCGATACATCGGATTGGCCCCAGCCATAGCCGGCCTGCAGACCAGCGTAATAGCCCGTCCAGTCGAATCCGGGCGCGGTCATTGGCACGTCGACCGCCGGGTCGGCTGCAAAAGCCGGCACGGCCAGAACGGCAAGGAAACCGGCACTAGCGACCATCAATCGACGCATCGAACTCCCCGAAATGACGGTTCAGAAAGATCCTCGTCAGAAGGATAACCGCATTCGCCGCAATCGCAATCCCCCTGTCGCCGTACAGAATCCTCTATTTGGCATCGATGAAGTCCAGCACAGCCTGGCTATATTCATCCGGCGCTTGCAGCATGGCGAAATGACTGGCGTTGG
>NZ_RZQA01001357.1:0-1011 GCF_004022915.1 Mesorhizobium sp. M7A.F.Ca.US.006.04.2.1 | reverse complement strand
CATGATGATCATGTCGGCCTCGCCGGATTCGGCGAGCTGCTGGGATTCTGCGCCCGTCTTCCAGAAGATCGTGTCGGGACCGATCGCCTTGATCTTGGCGATGCCCTTGTCGATATCGGCCGGCGTCATGGCGTCGACCTTGCCGCCGTCTGCCAGGATGGCCTGTTCGATCAGGCCGCCGAGCGGGCTGCCGCTGCCGTCGATGGCGCGGGTGCCGGGAAATTTCGCGGTGTCGAAGAAGTCCTTCCAGTCCTTCGGCGGATTGTCCTTGTACGTGTCGTTCTTGTACATCAGGACCATGCCGTAGTTCATCGCCGGCACGCTGCACTCGCCGACCTGTCCGGGCGGGATGTGCGAGATGTCGAGCTTGGTCAAATCCAGCTTCTGGAACAGTTTTCCGCAATGCACGAAGGGCGGAAAATCGTCCGTATCGACGACATCCCAGGTCACATTGCCTGATTCGACCTGCGCCTGGAGCTTGGCGATTTCGGTCGGCCCATCATTCAAAAGCTTGACGCCGCTCTTGTCGACGAATTCCTTGAGGGCGGCGACCTGGCCGTCCTGGTAGATGCCGCCATAGGAGACGAAGGTCAGCGTCTTTCCCTTCAGCGAGCCGTCCACCACGGTCCCGGCCGGCGGCGCGTTCTGCGCGTGAGCGGCGGCCGCAAGCAAGGCCAGTGCGGCGGCGCCGACGAACCCGGCCAATCTTGATCTGCTTCCCATTTTCTAACCCTCCGATGGCTCGCTGTTTGATTTTGGTAGGCCGGGCGCGAGCGTTTTCCGGGCTACATATTGGTCGAGGTCGACGGCGCCGCTGGTCGGCGGCGCAATGATCCACAGCACTTCGGCCACCGTATCGCCGACATTGATCGTCCGGTGGGGCGTCGAGGTCGAATATTCGATGCTATCGCCCTCTTCGAGGGTGAAGCTCTCCTCGCCGAGCGTCAGTTGCACGCGTCCGCGCAGCACGAGGAACATCTCGCTCGCGTTGCCGTGCGTGTAGGGCACGTC
>NZ_RZQA01001356.1:0-1011 GCF_004022915.1 Mesorhizobium sp. M7A.F.Ca.US.006.04.2.1 | reverse complement strand
TGCCGGTGCCGACGAACGGCGCCTCGGCGCGCACCAGCGGCACGGCCTGGCGCTGCATGTTCGAACCCATCAGAGCGCGGTTGGCGTCGTCGTTTTCCAGGAACGGGATCAGGGCCGCGGCCACCGACACCATCTGCTTGGGCGACACGTCCATCAGATCGACGTTTTCGCGCGGCGCCATCATCACTTCGCCGGCACTGCGGCAAATGACGAATTCGTCGACGAAACCACCGTTCTTGTCGAGCTCGGCGTTGGCCTGCGCAACATGGTGCTTGGCCTCTTCCATCGCCGAGAGATAGACGACGTCATTGGTCAGCTTGCCGTCGACGATCTTGCGGTACGGGCTCTCGATGAAGCCGTACTTGTTGACGCGTGCGAAGGTGGCCAGCGAGTTGATCAGACCGATATTCGGGCCTTCCGGCGTCTCGATCGGGCAGATGCGGCCGTAATGCGTCGGGTGCACGTCGCGCACTTCGAAGCCGGCGCGCTCGCGGGTCAGACCGCCCGGTCCAAGCGCCGAGAGGCGGCGCTTGTGGGTGATCTCCGACAGCGGGTTGGTCTGGTCCATGAACTGCGACAGCTGCGAGGAACCGAAGAACTCGCGCACGGCGGCAGCCGCCGGCTTGGCGTTGATCAGATCCTGCGGCATGACCGTGTCGATCTCGATCGAGGACATACGCTCCTTGATCGCGCGCTCCATGCGCAGCAGGCCGACGCGGTACTGGTTTTCCATCAGCTCGCCGACCGAACGCACGCGGCGGTTGCCGAGATTGTCGATGTCGTCGATCTCGCCCTTGCCGTCGCGCAGTTCGACCAGCGTCCTGACCACGGCCAGGATGTCGTCCTTGCGCAGCACGCGCACGGTGTCCTCGGCCTTCAGCTCGAGGCGCATGTTCATCTTGACGCGGCCGACGGCCGACAGATCGTAGCGCTCGCTATCGAAGAACAGCGAGTTGAACATGGCTTCGGCGGTTTCGAGCGTCGGCGGCTCGCCGGGGCGCATGACACGAT
>NZ_RZQA01001355.1:0-1011 GCF_004022915.1 Mesorhizobium sp. M7A.F.Ca.US.006.04.2.1 | reverse complement strand
AGGAAGGCGCCAAAGGACTGGCCGGCAGTGCCGGTCAGCTTCACCGATATCGTATCCTCGCGCAGGCCCTTGTGCTTGAAGCGCTTGGCCACTTCGCCCGACAGCATGGCGCCCGCGGAGCGGTCGACATTGCGGATATCGACCTCGATCTTGACCGGCAGCTTGCTCTCGAGCGCCGGCTTGGCCAGTTCGATCAGCTTGCGGTCGAGCACGTCGTCGATCGGGTGCTTCTGCCGCTCGGTCCAGTGCACCGCTTCATGCGGCGCATCCGGCTTGAAGAACATCTTCGAGAAATCGAGCCCGCGCGCCTTCCAGTGCACGATCAGGTCGCGCTTTTCCAGAAGATCGGTGTCGCCGATGATCTGGTCGAGATGGGTGTAGCCCATCTCGGCGAGCAGCTCCCTCACCTCTTCCGCGACGTAGAAGAAGAAGTTGATGACATGCTCGGGCGTGCCCTTGAAGCGCTTGCGCAGCACCGGATCCTGCGTCGCGACGCCGACCGGACAGGTGTTGAGATGGCATTTGCGCATCATGATGCAGCCGGCCGCGATCAGCGGTGCGGTCGAGAAGCCGAACTCGTCGGCGCCGAGCAGCGCCCCGATGATGACGTCGCGCCCTGTGCGCAAGCCACCATCGACCTGCAGCGCAACGCGCGACCGCAAGCCGTTCAGCACCAGCGTCTGGTGTGTCTCGGCAAGGCCCATTTCCCACGGGCTGCCGGCATGCTTGAGCGAGGTCAACGGCGAGGCACCGGTGCCGCCGTCATAGCCAGAGATGGTGATGTGGTCGGCGCGCGCCTTGGCGACGCCCGCCGCAACCGTGCCGACGCCGACTTCCGACACCAGCTTGACCGACACGTCGGCCGCCGGATTGACGTTCTTCAGGTCGTAGATCAGCTGTGCCAGATCCTCGATCGAATAGATGTCGTGATGCGGCGGCGGCGAGATCAGGCCGACGCCCGGCGTCGAATGCCGGACCTTGGCGATGGTGGCGTCGACCTTGTGGCCGGGC
>NZ_RZQA01001354.1:0-1013 GCF_004022915.1 Mesorhizobium sp. M7A.F.Ca.US.006.04.2.1 | reverse complement strand
GAAGACGTCTGCGATGATTTCAGTGCGGAAACTGGCTGCCGTCGGCAGCCAGTTTCCGCACTGAAATCATCGCAGACGTCTTCGTCCCGGAACGGGCGGAGGATGTACGCTTCTTCAGCCGCAAGCTGGTTCGCCCTGGCCGGCTTCGCCGCTTTTCCAACAAGGATCTTCGCGAAGGCCTGCTGTCTATCTTCTATCTCGTGGTGGCGGCGGCACTGCCGGTGCGGTGGTGGGCGCCGATCTGCGGCCGCGTATCGAGGTTTCGCCTCAAGCGCCATATGCGCAAGGAATTCCCGGCCTACGCTGCCGCCACGCTCGCGGTGCTGGGCGATGGTATCGATGCACGCAAGCTGTTCGAGGGATTGCTGGCAGCGCGCCACCGCCGCCGCTTGCAGCTCGCCGCACATCTGGTGGCCGGCCGCTGGTCGCCGACGATCCGGCTGGAGGGGTTGGCGGGGCTGCGGTCGGCCTTGCAGCGCGGCCACGGCGCCATCCTCTGGTGCGATCAGTTCACCGCCCAGACCATCATCGGCAAGCGCGCGCTGTACGAGGCCGGTATCGAAGCGCATCAGGTGAGCGTCAACACCCACGGTATTTCCGAATCGGCGTTCGGCTTGCGTTTCCTCAATCCGCCGCTGATCGATGTCGAGAACCGGTTCCTGAAAAGCCGGGTCGCCTTTGATCGTGACGACGCCTATCAGGTCACCATCCGCATCCAGAAGATCCTGAAGCAGAATGGCGTGGTGACGATGACCAACACCGTCCATGCCGGCACGACCTTCACCGAGGCAGCCATGGGCGAAAGCGGCTGGACGCATCTCGCCTCGGCACCGGCGAATTTCGCCGCCAGGGGCAGGACCGCCCTGTTTGCCATGTCGACCTTCGAAGTGGTTCCCTTCATCGAATACCGGGCCGTGCTCAGCCCCGAGCTGACGCCGGAGGCATCTGTCAGCCCGGCGAAGGACACCGCCAGGGATGGCGCCAAGAACATGGCTGTGCAGGCGCACTACATC
>NZ_RZQA01001353.1:0-1013 GCF_004022915.1 Mesorhizobium sp. M7A.F.Ca.US.006.04.2.1 | reverse complement strand
GAGCGTGATGGCGAAGAAAGGAATGCCGAACCAGATATTGGCGACGATCGGCCCCCACATGGCGGTTGACGGATCGGACAGCACATTGGTCGGCTCGGCCTTCAGCCCCAATGCAAACAGCCAGTGCGGCAGCGGGCCGATGATCGGATTGAACAGCCAGGCCCAGGTCAGGCCCGACAGGAAGGACGGCACCGCCCAGGGCAGGAACACCAGGGCTTGTACAGCCTTGCGGCCGCGAAACGGCTTGTCGAGCAGAAGCGCCAGGCCAAGGCCGAGGAAGAACTGGAAGAAAAGGCTGGCGACCGTCCACCACAACGTGTTGACCAGCGCCTGGCCCAGCACCTGATCCGACAGCATCGCCTGATACTGGCCGAGCCCGACATATTCGGACTTGAAGGCGGAGAACTTGCGGAAGGAGTAGCTGATGCCGATGACCAGCGGCACCAGAAGCACCACGACCAGCAGGATGATCGCCGGGCTGAGATAGAGCCATGGCTCGATAGCGGCATGGGATAGCCGCTTGCGACGCGGCTTGCCGACGGATCGTATTTCGGACACGGCGTAGGTCATTGGCTCGGGGGCGCTCCTGGAACGGCGTCGGGGACAGCGTCCTTCTCCCCGTTCACGGGGAGAAGATGCCGGTCCACCCTCCGCAGCTGCTGCGGATGACGGGCAGGCAGATGAGGGGCAGCGCGAACCTATCGAGGCATAGCGCCGCCCCTCATCCGTCACTTCGTGACACCTTCTCCCCTTGAACGGCGAGAAGGGAAGAAAAACTACTTCTTGTTCTTCGCCAGCCAGTCCTGCTGTTCCTTGGTCAGGAAGGCAGCCCACTGGTCGGCGACGTCCTTGGCCGTCTTCTGGCCAAGCAGCACTTCCTGAAAATTCTTGATCGCCACCTGGTCGACGAAATTGCCGAGGTTCTCCAGATGCGTCGGCGGGGTGACCATTTCATATTTGGAGCTGTCGCTGAGCTCCGTGAACCAGCCCTTGAACTGCTCGGTCTTGAAATG
>NZ_RZQA01001352.1:0-1014 GCF_004022915.1 Mesorhizobium sp. M7A.F.Ca.US.006.04.2.1 | reverse complement strand
AGACGAAGCGGTTCAGCTTGTCGATATAGGCAGCAAAGTCGGTGATCGGCCGCGTCGCGACGCCGGTGTCGCAGGCTGCCTTGGCGACCGCGGGCGCTATGCGCAGGATCAGCCGCGGATCGAAGGGCGAAGGGATCAGGAATTCAGGGCCGAAGATCGGCGTCTCGCCGGAATAGGCGCGGGCCGCGACGTCCGAAGGTTCCTCGCGTGCGAGCGCTGCGATTGCCCGCACCGCCGCCATCTTCATCTCCTCATTGATGGCGCTGGCGCCGCAGTCGAGCGCACCGCGAAAAATGTAAGGAAAACACAGTACGTTATTGACCTGATTGGGAAAATCGGACCGGCCGGTGCAGATCATCGCATCCGGACGCGCTGCACGCGCTATTTCCGGCATGATCTCCGGATTGGGGTTGGCCAGCGCCAGGATCAGCGGCTTCGGCGCCATGTGCTGGAGCAGTTCCGGCTTCAGTACGCCTGCCGCCGACAGGCCGAGGAAGACGTCGGCGCCCGAAATGACGTCGGCCAGCGTGCGCGCCTCGGTGTCCTTCACATAGGGGTCTTTCCAGCGATCCATCTCATCGGTGCGGCCCTTGTAGGCGACGCCGAAACGGTCGGTGACCCAGATGTTTTCGACCTTGGCGCCGAGCGAGACCAGCAAGTTGAGGCAGGCAAGGGCGGCAGCCCCGGCGCCGGAGGTGACGATCTTGATGTCCGATATGGTCTTGCCGGCGAACTCCAGCCCGTTGAGCACGGCGGCAGCGACGATGATGGCTGTGCCGTGCTGGTCGTCGTGGAACACCGGTATGCCCATGCGGGCCTTCAGCTGTTCCTCGACCTCGAAGCATTCCGGCGCCTTGATGTCCTCGAGATTGATGCCGCCGAAAGTCGGCTCGAGGGCCGAGATCGTCTCGACCATGCGCTCGATAGCGGGCGCGTCGATCTCTATGTCGAAGACATCGATGCCGGCGAACTTCTTGAACAGGACGGCCTTGCCTTCCATGACCGGTTTGGAGG
>NZ_RZQA01001351.1:0-1014 GCF_004022915.1 Mesorhizobium sp. M7A.F.Ca.US.006.04.2.1 | reverse complement strand
GCGCTGGGCATCAAGCGCGGCGACTACGTCATCCGCGTCAACAACCGCAAGGTGCTGGATGGCGTGCTGGAGGCGATCGGCCTTGGCGGCGAGGAGAATGCCGGCCGCCGGCTGACGGTGTTGCGTGCGATCGACAAGCTCGACAAGCTCGGGCCGGAAGGCGTGAAGCTTTTGCTTGGCCCGGGCCGCTGGGACGGCGGCAAGGAGGGCGAAGGCGACTTCGCCAAGGGCGCCGGGTTGAACAATGGGCAAGCCGAGGCGGTTCTTCTCGCGACTGCGAGGACTATACAGGCCGGCCAGGATTCCATGGTCAGTTCGAACGCGATCTACCAGGAAGGCGTCGGCGAACTCGCCACGATTGAAGCGCTGGTCAGGGCGGCCGGATATGGCGAAGACCGGATTGCCATGGACCGCTCGGTCGTGCGCGGCCTCGAATACTACACCGGCCCTGTCTTCGAGGCCGAGCTTCTGGCCGAAATCCCCAACGAAGACGGCCAGATCGTGCGCTTCGGTTCGGTCGGTGGCGGCGGGCGCTACGATGGCCTCGTCTCGCGCTTTCGCGGCGAGCCGGTGCCGGCGACCGGTTTTTCCATCGGCGTCTCCAGGCTGATGACCGCGCTGAAGAACCTCGGCAAGCTCGATGCCTCGGACGTGATTGCGCCGGTCGTCGTGCTGGTGATGGACAAGGACACCGACAGCCTCGGCCGCTACCAGAAGATGGTGGCGGAGCTGCGCGCCGCCGGCATTCGGTCCGAAATGTATCTCGGCGGCGCCGGCATGAAGGCGCAGCTCAAATATGCCGACCGCCGCGGCTGTCCGGTCGCCATCATCCAGGGCGGCGACGAGCGCGCCAAGGGCGAGCTGCAGATCAAGGATTTGATCGAAGGCGCGCGCATGTCGGCCGAAATATCAGACAACGCCGAATGGCGCGCGGCGCGCCCGGCGCAGGTGACCGTGGCGGAGGGCGAGCTGGTCGCCGAGGTGAGGAAGATTTTGGCGGCGCAGGCCGAGGAG
>NZ_RZQA01001350.1:0-1015 GCF_004022915.1 Mesorhizobium sp. M7A.F.Ca.US.006.04.2.1 | reverse complement strand
CGGCAGCGTCAAGGCGCTTGGCGGCGCCTATGCCGGCTTCCGCCTGGTGCTGGAGGAGGCCGGCAGTCGCCTTGGCCGGCCCGTCGACATGGCCGATCTCGATCAGGCTGACGTGCGGGCGGTCGCCGCGGCGATGACATTTGCCTGTGCGACCGACGGCAATCATGGCCGCTCCGTCGCGCAAGGCGTGCAACTCGTCGGCGCGCGGGCGGCGGTCTTCGTCCACGCCGGGGTCAGCGAGGAGCGCATCGCGGCGATCGCCCGCTATGGCGCCGAGATGATCCGCGTCCACGGCAATTATGACGATTCGGTCAGGCAAGCTGCCCAAGTTTCGGCCGACAAGGACTGGACCGTAGTCTCCGACACCTCGTGGCCGGGCTATGAGCGCATTCCCGGCCTGGTCATGCAGGGCTATACCGCGATCGTACGCGAAGCCTTGCGCCAACTCCCTCGGACGCCGACCCACGTCTTCGTGCAGGCCGGTGTCGGCGGCATTGCCGCCGCGCTGGCCGGTCATCTGGCCATCGTGCTCGGTGACGCCAGGCCGACCTTCATCGTGGTCGAGCCGGCGCGTGCCGCTTGTGTTCTCGCAGCCGCCCAGGTCGGGCGCCCGGTCAAGGTCGCGCACGGCCAGCCGACGGTGATGGCCATGCTTGAATGTTACGAAGCCTCGCCGGTCGCCTGGCGGGTGCTGGCGCGCGCCGCCGACGCCTTCATGACGGTGGATGAGGACGAGGCCATCGCGGTGATGCGGCGGCTGGCCTGGCCGGCCGGCGGTGACCCGGTGATCGTCGCCGGCGAAAGCGGTGGTGTCGGCCTTGCCGGGCTGATCCGGGCGGTGGCCGACAACCGGGCCGATCTTGGACTTGACGGCAAATCGCGGGTGCTGGTGATCAACACCGAAGGCGCCACCGACCCGCATCGCTACGCCGAACTGGTTGGCATGAACCCGGCCGATGTGCTGGAAGGCAAGATGACAGTCGAGGCAACGGCATGATCGCCATCGATGCGCAGC
>NZ_RZQA01000134.1:0-9947 GCF_004022915.1 Mesorhizobium sp. M7A.F.Ca.US.006.04.2.1 | reverse complement strand
TGATGAAGACGCTCAACACCTCGCACGAGATGTGGCCGGGCTGAAGCTCAATTTCTGAGCACTGCCCGCTTTTCCTGCAGGAAGCGGCGCACCGCCGGGTCGCGCTCGAGGCCGATCGCCCGGTCATAGGCTTCGCAGGCTTGCGGTACCTGACCAAGCCTGGCCAGGAGACCGGCGCGTGCGGCCCAATAGGGCTGATAGTCATCAAGCCGTTTGTCGTCGCCCAGCACGTAGAGGGCCGCCAATCCCGCCACTGCGCCCTCGGCCTCGGCGATCGCCACCGCGCGGTTTATCGCCACCACCGGCGATCCTGCGATCGAAAGCAACGCATCGTAGAGCTCGCGGATCGCCGCCCAGTCGGTGCGGCCGGTCAGCCGTCGTGCCGCATGCGCGGACTGCACGGCCGCCTCAAGCTGGTAGCGGCCGATGATGCCCTTGGCCGCGGCGTTGGAAAGCAGCGCCTCCGCCTCATCGATCAGGGCGCGGTCCCATAGAAGGCAATCCTGTTCCGCCAGCGGCACGAAGTCGCCGGCGGCGCTGCGCCGTGCGGCGCGGCGCGACTCAGCAAACAGCATCAGCGACAGGAGGCCCAGCGCCTCCGGCTCCTCCGGCAACAGCGAAGCCACCAGCCGGCCGAGCCAAATGCCTTCGGTCGCCAGATTGCGCCCTCGCGTCTCGGTGCCCGCCGGGTCGGACCAGCCTTCGGCGAAGGCGGCGTAGATCGCTTCCAGCACCGCATCCAGCCGTTCGCCGAGTTCGGCCTGCTCCGGCACGCGGAACGGAATACCGGTTTCACGGATGCGGGACTTGGCTCGCACCAGGCGCTGGCCCATCGTTGCCGGCGAGACCAGGAAGGCGGAAGCGATCGTCGCGGCGTCGAACCCCAGCACCGTCTGCAGGATGAGCGGCGAACGCACGCTCGATTCGATCGCCGGATGGGCGCAGGCGAACATCAGCCGCAGCCGCTCGTCGGGCAGGTCTTCGTCGGTCATGCGCGCCTCCGCTTCCTCGGCAATCAGCTTGAGATGCTCGCGGCCGGCCTCGCTGGTCAGCCGGCGCCGCACCGCATCGACGCGGCGCCGCCTTGCCACCGCCAGCAGCCAGGCTTCCGGTTTCTTGGGTACGCCGGTTCTTGGCCAGCGTTCGAGGGCGGCGGCAAAGGCATCGGCCAGCGCGTCCTCGGCTGCGGCCACGTCGCGCGTGCGGGCCGCGAGCCAGGCGACAAGCTTGCCGTAGCTTTGCCGGGCGGCGGTTTCCGCTGCCGCCCGCGCGATCTCCAGGCCACTTTCCATCACATGGTCTGTTCCCAGATCGGCCGCAGCTCGACCGTGCCGGCGCTGGCCGCGGGGCAGCGCGCCGCCCAGGCGATAGCGGCATCGGCATCCTCGGCCTCGATCATGTAGAAGCCCGCAAGCTGCTCCTTGGTGTCGGCATAGGGGCCATCGAGCACGTTGGTCTTGCCATTGACCATCCGCACCGAAGTGGCGGCCTGGGTCGGCTTCAGCCGGTCGCCGGCCAGCCAGGCGCCGGATTTCTTCAACGCATCGGTATACGCGCCATAGGCAGCGCTGATCTCGTAGGTCTTATCGGTCGGCGCGGCCGCCATCGCGGCTTCATTGACGTAGATCAAAAGCATGTATCGCATGGTCTTCTCCCGTTGTTTCGAAGGCTGCTTCGTTTGCGAGCCGGACGTATGTCGCGCGGCCCTGGCCGATTTCGACAGGCATTGGAAAAATCTTTCGGCTCCGAAGACATTTCACGCAAGCGGCCATCTGTGCATCCGCACTCAACCATTCGTCTAACGCATGGGATTGCGGGTTGGCATTTCCATCTCGCTGTCTAAACTCGCTTCTGTTCGCGTCAGGGAGGTGATGCGGCTGCTATTTCAGGGAGGAAATCAGATGTTCCATTTCAGGACGAAACTTGTTGCGGCCGGCGCCGTGGCGCTGTCGCTTGGCCTAGGCGCTGTTTCCGCCAAGGCGCAGGAATTCATCAATGTGCTCACCGGCGGCACATCTGGCGTCTATTATCCGCTCGGCGTGGCACTGTCGGAAATCTACGGCAAGGGCATCGAAGGCGCCCGCACCCAGGTGCAGGCAACAAAGGCTTCGGTCGAAAACCTCAATCTGTTGCAGCAGGGCAAGGGCGAGATCGCGTTTGCGCTGGGCGATTCCGTCAAGCTGGCCGCCGAAGGCAATGCCGAGGCCGGTTTCCCCGGCAAGCTCGATAAGTTGCGCGGCATCGCAGCCATCTATCCCAACTACATCCAGATCGTCGCCAGCCGGGAGTCCGGCATCAAGACGCTGGCCGACCTCAAGGGCAAGAGCCTGTCGGTCGGCGCGCCGGCCTCCGGCACCGAGCTCAATGCCCGCGCCATCTTCGCCGCCGCCGGGTTGAAGTATGAGGATCTCGGCCGGGTCGAGTATCTGCCCTTCGCCGAATCGGTCGAGCTGATCAAGAACCGGCAGCTCGACGCCACGCTGCAATCGGCCGGGCTCGGCGTCGCCTCGATCCGCGACCTCGCCACCTCCGTGCCGATCAATGTCGTGGCGGTGCCGGCCGAGGACGTCGCCAAGATCGGCGCGCCCTATCTGTCGGTGGTCATTCCCAAGGGCACTTATGAAGGCCAGAGCGAGGATGTCGCCACCGCCGCCGTCGGCAATTTCCTCATCACCCGCGCCGATGTCTCCGACGAGACCGCCTACCAGATGACCAAGCTGATGTTCGACCATCTCGACCAACTGGCTGCGGCACATGCCGCCGCCAAGGCGATCGACCCGGCCAAGGCGCTCGACGGCATGCCGGTGCCGCTGCACCCCGGTGCCGAGCGGTACTACAAGGAGAAGGGCTTGTTGAAGTAGGGCGGGTCCGTCGGATGACCGAAGCAACGTCTGGAACGTCAACCGACGGCAAATCCGCCACCTTCCATCTGCCTGCCGTCGAAGAACAGGTCGAAGGGCTGCCGCCGGGCTTCGGCGACGGCCTTGCGGGCAAGGCCGCCTTTCTCATCGCCGTCGCCTTTTCCGTGTTCCAGATCTATGTCGCCGCCTATGGCAGCATTCCGAGCCAAGTGGTGCGGGCCATGCATGTCGGCTTCCTGCTGCTGCTCGGCTTTGGCCTGATCGCCAATCTACGCGCCAAGAGCATGCCGGCGAAAGCCGCGTTCTGGACGCTCGGGGCGCTCGGCTTCGGCACCGGCCTCTACAATTGGGTGTTCTACACCGATCTGATCCGCCGCTCCGGCTTCCTGACCACGCCGGACCTCATCTTCGGCGCGGTGCTGGTGGTGCTGGTCTTCGAGGCAGCGCGGCGGCTGATGGGGCTGCCGCTGGCGGTCATCGCTTTCATCTTTCTCGCCTACTGCTTTTTCGGCAACCATTTGCCGCCGCCGCTCATCCATCGCGGCTATGATTTCGCCCAGCTCGTCGACACCTTCGCCTACGGCACCGAAGGCATCTACGGCACGCCGATCTATGTCTCGGCCGCCTACATCTTCATCTTCGTCGTCTTTGCCGCCTTTCTAGAACGCGCCGGCATGATCGCGCTGTTCAACGATTTCGCGCTTGGCCTGGTCGGCTCGTGGCGCGGCGGCCCGGCGCAGGTCTGCGTCCTGTCCTCGGCGCTGATGGGCACCATTTCCGGCTCGGGCGTCGCCAATGTGGTGGCCAGCGGCCAGTTCACCATCCCGCTGATGAAGCGCTTCGGCTTCCGCTCGGCTTTTGCCGGCGCCGTCGAGGCGACCTCCTCGATGGGCGGCCAGATCATGCCGCCGGTAATGGGTGCGGTCGCCTTCATCATGGCCGAGACGCTGAACGTGCCTTATGCCGAAGTGGTCAAGGCGGCGATCATCCCGGCGCTGCTCTATTTCGGCGCCTGCTTCTGGCAGGTGCATCTGGAAGCCGGCAAGGCGGGCCTGCACGGCATGGCCAAGGCCGAGCTGCCCAATCCGTGGGACGCGGTGCGGCAACACTGGCCGCTGGTGCTGCCGCTGGCCGCGCTCATCTACCTGCTGTTTGCCGGCTATACGCCGATCTTCGCCGGCACGATGGGCCTGGCGCTGACCATCGTGCTCATCCTCGGCACGCCGTTGGCGGCAGCGATCGGGCCGCTGGCCTTCCGCATCGTCTTCTGGATCGCGCTCGGGCTTGCCGCCGCTTCGTTCATGAAGTTCGGCGTCAACCTCCTCGGCCTGGTGATCGCCGCACTGGTCGTCGCCTGCTTCACGTTCAAGGGCGGCCGCGAGACGTTGCAAATCTGTGTCGACTCGCTCGCCGAAGGCGCCAAGAACGCGCTGCCGGTCGGCATTGCCTGCGCCATTGTCGGCATCGTCATCGGCACGCTGACGCTGACCGGCATCGCTTCGACCTTCATCGGCTGGATCATCTCGATCGGCGAGGACAATTTGTTCCTGTCGCTGGTGCTGACCATGGTCACCTGCCTGGTGCTGGGCATGGGCATTCCCACCATTCCCAACTACATCATCACCTCGTCGCTGGCCGGGCCGGCGCTGCTCGAGCTTGGCGTGCCGCTGCTGGTCAGCCACATGTTCGTGTTCTATTTCGGCATCATGGCCGATTTGACGCCCCCGGTGGCGCTGGCGGCGTTCGCCGCCGCACCGATGGCCAGGGAAAGCGGCCTGAAAATCGGCATCCAGGCGACCAAGCTGGCCATTGCCGGCTTCGTCGTGCCGTTCATGGCGGTCTACACGCCGGCGCTGATGCTGCAGGACGCAGGTCCGATCGCCGCCCAGTTCGGCTATCCCGTCGAGGTCGGCTACATCGTCGCCAAGGCGTGCATGGGCATCGTGCTGTGGGGTGCCGCCGCCGTCGGTTTTCTGGTCACCCGCATGGCGTGGTGGGAGCGGCTCGTCGCCTTCGCGGCCGGCGTGCTGCTGGTCGCCGCGGTGCCGCTCACCGACGAGGCCGGCTGGGTGCTGGCGCTGGCCTGGATCGGCTGGCACTGTTTTCGCGCGCGGCAGGCTTCAGTCAGAACATGAGCCTATGCCTCCTGGCCGCGGGCAAGACGGTAACGCTCTCCGTCGCCGCCTTCACGCTGTCCTGGACGCATTCGGTGGAACGGACGCGCTGGCAAGAAGACTGGAAGGTCACGTCCTCCGGCCTGCAGGTGGTCGAAGCCCGGATCGAGGGCTCGGGCGCCGGCATGGAGCCACCGGAAGGCGCTGTGCTGAAGGAGGGTTGGTGGAGCTATGCGCCTGATGTCGGCCCGCAGCGGCGCGTCGTGCTCGCCGCTTCAGGTGCAACCAGCGACGGCTGGACACTGTGCACGGTTCAGGGCTGCCGGGAATTGGGGAGGACGGCAGGCGGACCGATCGTGCTCGAGCCGTGCCGGCCGGATGGCACGAGCCAGCCGCGGTAGCGCATAGCCACCCTCAGCCAAGGAACCGCTCGCGCAGCTCCGGAGAAGGAATGTCGCAAGCGTCCTTCCTGCCGAACAGGGCGTAGCGGTTCCTGGCGATGCGATCGTAGAGCCAACCACGCAGCGGGCGCGGCAACAGCAACAGTGCTTTGGCCGCCCGCCAAGGCCAGCCGAGTTCCGCCATGACGGCGACAAAACTGTCCAGCCGCGTGAAGGCGACGCCGTCGATCAGGACGAGATTGGTTTCGTAAGAGTCGGTGCGCAGTCCATGCTTCCGGAACAGCGCTTCACCGAAGGGCGACTGCGCGGTGGCGAAGCGGAAACGGCCTTGGCGGTCGAGCCTGACCACCATGCGCACGAAACCGGAGCAGAGCACGCAGACGCCATCGAAAACGATCAATGGATGGCGTGAGTCGAGAACTGTTTCGAAGGGACGAGTTGACTGGGGTCGAACTGGTTGAGGATGGTCCGTCACGCTGGCCTCGGCTGCTCGTGTCCTATGACACTAAGCCGGCCAGCGATGGTATCAAAGCCGTGGCGATGTCGCACGGCGCCTGTCGGCGAGAGCGGGACGCTCGGCGCGATAGGTGGTGGCGCGGGTAGAGGCGGCCGGCCTGCAGATCCGGCTGTTGTGGCGATTTTCGAAAGCCATGATCAGTGCGCGCCCAGCGAGTTGCCGCGACGGGCGCAGGCCGGGCCGGGGCCGCGCATGTAATAGCGTTCGGGCCGGTAGGTCGGCGCGACGAATTCGCGGATGGCGGCGGCATAGCCGATGAGGTGCGCGAGGAAGTTCATTACCTTGTCCCTGTCCCGATTTTCGGATGTCCCTTCCGAATTGCGGTCATCATAGCGTCGAGGCGTGAATAGTCGGTGAACGTGATGTTAATATCTGGTCGAAAATGCCTTGCTTCGTGGCTGGAATGCGGCTGATTCGGGGTCTTTCCGTGCAGTTGGTTGGCATTCCGGCCAATGTGACTTTTGCATCACATATGTTTCGTTTGAATGTCGCCTGCGCGCGGTTCTGTTTCAACTTTTGCCGAGCCCGCGAAATTTCCGTGCTGGCGGCCAGAACCAACCAGGCGGCCCCTTGGCATCCAGATCGGCGCGGGAGCGCGGAACTGGAGCGCGATCTGTCCGTTCTCACCTTCATCTGGTTCTGAAGGGAAGATATCATGGCGCCGCGTCCGGCCTGGAGAGGCTATCTGAAGCTTTCGCTGGTCACCTGTGCCGTCGAACTGACCAATGTCGTCACCCATACGGAGCGGGTCTCGTTTCGCATTCTCAACCGCAAGACCGGCAACACGGTGAAGCGCCTCTATGTCGATGCCGAAACCGGCAAGCCGTTGGAGGAGGAGGACGAGATCAAGGGTTATGAACTCGACGATGGCAATTTCATCCATATCGAGGAAGACGAGATCGAGGCGGTGCAGATCGAATCCTCGCACACGATGGCGCTCGACGGCTTCGTCGACAAAGCTTCGATCCAGCAGATCTATCTCGACACGCCCTACTATGTGGCGCCGGCCGACAAGGTGTCGGAAGAGGCGTTCGCCGTCATTCGCGATGCGATGGCGGGCAAGAAGATGGCCGGGCTGGCGCGTATCGTGCTCTACCGACGCGAACGGCCGGTGGTGATCGAACCGCTCGGCAAGGGCATGGTGCTGACGACGCTGCGCTACGACAACACGGTGCGGCAACCGGACACCGTCTTCGGCGACATCGAGCCCGTGAAGACCGATCAGGAGATGACCGATCTGGCCGAGTTGATCATCGACAAGAAGAAGACGAAGTTCGATCCCTCGAAATTCGACGACAAATACGAGGACGCGCTGCTGGAGCTGATCCGCGCCAAGAAGGCCGGCCACAAGGCGCCGAAGGCTAAGGCCGCGCCCAAACCTTCCAATGTCGTCAATCTGTTCGACGCGCTGAAGAAGAGCCTGTCGGACTCCGGGTCATCGAAAACATCTTCGTCGGCGAAGGCCAGGCCAGCGGCCAAACGCGCCAAGTCGAAAGCCAGCGCGCCCAAACGCAAATCGGCGTGAGGAACCCCAACGAATGGCCAGCCTCGAACAATATCATTCCAAGCGCGATTTCAAGAAAACCGCCGAACCGGCCGGCAAGGTCGCCCGGACCAAGCAGGGCGGCGCGGGCGGCATCTTCGTCATCCACAAGCATGCCGCGACGCGGTTGCATTACGACTTGCGGCTCGAGCATGACGGCGTGCTGTGGAGCTGGGCGGTGACGCGCGGCCCGAGCCTCGACCCGCATGAGAAGCGACTGGCTGTCCATGTCGAGGATCACCCGATCGACTATGCGCCGTTCGAAGGCACCATTCCCAAGGGCGAATATGGCGGCGGTTCGGTTATCGTTTGGGACGAGGGCACCTGGATTCCCGAGATCGACCCGGCCAAGGCGATGAAAAAGGGCCATATCAGCTTCGAGCTCAGGGGACACAAGCTGCATGGGGCATGGCATCTGGTGCGGCTGAAGCCGCGTGCGGGTGAAAAGCGCGACAACTGGCTGCTGATCAAGTCGGACGATGCCGCAGCGCGTCCCGGCGAGGACATCCTCAAGGAAGCGCCTGAATCGGTGAAATCGGGCCTGACCATCGAGGAGGTCGGCGAGGGCAAGACCGCGAAGGGCGAGAAGCCGAAAGTCTGGCATTCCAACAAGCCGGCCGCCGTCAAGACAAAAGCCGGCAAACGCCTCGACTTTATCGAGCCGCAGCTGGCCACGCTCGAGCGCGATGCGCCGCCGGGCAAGGACTGGCTGCATGAGGTGAAGTTCGACGGCTATCGCATGCAGGCGCAGATCGCCGGCACCGATGTGCGGCTGCTGACCCGCACCGGCCTCGACTGGACGAAGAAATTCGGCGGCGAGATCGTCGCGGAGTTGGCCGGGCTGAAGTGCAGCGACGCCATCCTCGATGGCGAGGTGGTGGTGTTGGCCGACAGTGGTGTTTCGTCCTTCGCGCTGCTGCAGCAAGACCTGTCGGCGAAGCGGACCAATCGCTTCATCTATTACGTGTTCGACCTGATGCGCCTCGATGGAAGGGATTTGCGGCGCGAGCCGCTGGTCGAGCGCAAGCAGGCCTTGCAGGAACTGCTCGGCGAACAGCCCGACAATGCGGCGGTCCGCTTCAGCGACCATTTCGCCGAACCCGGCAAGATCATGCTGGAGCATGCCTGCCGGATGGGCCTGGAAGGCGTCGTCTCCAAGCGTGCCGATGCACCGTATCGCAGCGGCCGCGGCCCAACCTGGGTGAAGTCGAAATGCACGGCGCGGCAGGAGTTCGTCATTGGCGGCTACCTGCCGTCGGACAAGACCGGGCGCGGCCTGCGCTCGATCCTGGTCGGCTTCCACGAGGGCGGCAAGCTGCATTATGCCGGCCGCGTCGGCACTGGTTTTTCGGGCAAGGGCGCCAATGAGCTGAAGGCAAAACTCGATGCGTTGACGGCAAAATCATCGCCCTTCTCCACCGCCGTGCCGAAGGGCAAGGGCCTGGTCTGGGTCAAGCCTGAACTTGTCGGCGAAGTGGAGTTTCGCAGCTGGACCTCGGACCGTATAATACGCCACGCCTCGTTCCAGGGGTTGCGCGAGGACAAGCCGGCGGAGGAAGTCGTGCAGGAAAAGCCCAAAGCGGCGACAGGCAAGCCATCGACAGGCAAGAGCACGGCCAAGCCGGCATCAGGCGGCAAAGCCGCCGGGTCGATCACGACCACGGTCAAACTCTCGCATCCCGACAAGCTGCTGTGGCCGGACGAAAACATATCCAAGCAGGGCCTGCTCGATCATTACGCACAGGTTTGGCCGCGCATGGAACAGTTCGTGGTCAACCGGCCGCTCAGCCTGGTGCGGGCGCCGGACGGTGTCGGCGGCCAGCGTTTCTTCCAGAAACATGCCTCGGCTGGCATGAGCGATAAGATCGCGCGCATGAAGGACCCGACCGACGGCGAGGAGATCCTGTTCATCCGGGATTTCGATGGTGTTGCCGCACTGGTCCAGTATGGCGTGGTCGAGATCCACATCTGGGGGTGCACGATCGATGAGATCGAAAAGCCCGACCAGATCATCTTCGATCTCGACCCGGATGAAGGCGTCGACGTGAAGGCGGTGCGCGAGGCGGCGCTCGATATCAGAGGCAAGCTCGACGAGCTGTCGCTGCCGAATTTCGTCAAGACCTCGGGCGGCAAGGGCTATCACGTGCTGGTGCCGCTGAAGCCGTCTGCCGAATGGGACGCGGTGAAGGGCTTCGCCCATGACTTTGCCCGCGCGTTGGAGCAGGGTGCCCCCGATCGCTACACGGCGACGCTGTCGAAAAAAGCGCGCACGGGAAAGATCTTCGTCGACTATCTGCGCAACGGCAAGGGCTCGACGACGGTCGCGCCCTATTCCTCGCGCGCCAAGAAGGGCGCCACCGTGTCGATGCCGGTGACCTGGCCAGAGATCGAGGCCGGCTTGCCGCCGAACGCTTTCCCGATCGGCGACAAGACGACGCTGAAGCAGCTGGCGAAAGCCGATCCGTGGAGGGAATTTTTCAAGCAGGGGAAGGCGTTGAAGCGGGGGTAGTT
>NZ_RZQA01001349.1:0-1017 GCF_004022915.1 Mesorhizobium sp. M7A.F.Ca.US.006.04.2.1 | reverse complement strand
GATGTCGACTATCTGCCGGATCTCCGGATCGCGGCCGACGACCGGATCGATCTTGCCCTCGCGGGCGCGTTGGGTCAGATCGGTGGCGAATTTCGCCAAGGCCGAATCTCCGCCCATGGTCCGCTTCGGCGTTTCAGCCGCGGGAACCGCGATGGCTGCGCCGCCTTCGAGCGAACCTTCCACGACATCGGCGAACCGCGCGACAACCGCATCGGCGTCGATCTTGTCGAACTCGCCGCTGATCTTCGACAGCAGGCCTTCCAGAACCGGGGTTTTCAGGCAGGAAAGCAGAATATGGGCGCTGCGGACTTCCTCGACGCCGAACTCCAGCGTCGCGAGGTTCCAGGCTTCCTGGATTGCATGGAAGATATGATCGGAGAATTCCTCGATCGAGGTTGCGCCATAGGGCAACTTGTCGACGGCACGGGTCATATCTGCCGTGAGCCGGCTGGCATCCAGTCCCGCATCGGCGATTATCATTTGCACAT
Organism: Mesorhizobium sp. M7A.F.Ca.US.006.04.2.1; assembly: GCF_004022915.1. Classification (NCBI taxonomy): domain Bacteria; kingdom Pseudomonadati; phylum Pseudomonadota; class Alphaproteobacteria; order Hyphomicrobiales; family Phyllobacteriaceae; genus Mesorhizobium; species Mesorhizobium sp. M7A.F.Ca.US.006.04.2.1. The sequence continues at coordinate 529 of NZ_RZQA01001349.1, read as the reverse complement.
CGGAGCGGTCGGAAAGCACCAGCTGCTCGATGAAGTGAACGAGTTCGACGTAAGGATTGCCGCGCAGCTTGGCGCTATCGGCCGCGGCCTTGAAGGCGCGCACCCCGACAGGATCAAGCTTGCCGACCAGTTCCTTACGCTTGAAGCTCTGCGACGACCGGCGCTGTTCCATCGAACGTGCTCCTGCAATCTGCCAGCCGATAAACTGCCACAGATGCCGCCACTTGACAAAGTGCGTTGTGGACGAGGCCTCAATGCCTGGTTCAGCCAGCTTCCTCGTATTGTGGAAGTCTTGCACCACCGGCTGCAAACAACAGCGGAATTGCGCGCCCTGCGCGATGCATTTCTCATACGGATTGACAATTGCGCCACGGAGTTCGGTACTCGGCGGTGTTCAGCTTCTGTTAATTTTGGAGCACTCGTTGAATTGTGGTAAAGTGCACCGGTGTGATAACGTAGGGTCACATAAGGTTTGAGGGCCTTCGCTGGGGGTTGGTGTGATTGATCTCGCACTCTGGCTTTCTTCGCT
>NZ_RZQA01001348.1:0-1017 GCF_004022915.1 Mesorhizobium sp. M7A.F.Ca.US.006.04.2.1 | reverse complement strand
GTGTATGCAGAAGGCACAAGGACATCATGCCTATTTTTTCAGTGAGGCACTCGACTGTCTATCGTTACAGCCGACCTGTAAGGTTTGGCGAACACCGGCTGATATTCAGGCCGCGCGACAGCTTCGACCAGAGACTTCTAGACCACGCCATGGTCATTGATCCCGAGCCGAAAGAGCTCCGTTGGATCCACGACGTTTTTGGAAACTGCGTTGCCGTGCTCGATTTCAAGGGGGCAGCTAAAGCACTGCACTTCGAAACAGCCATTCGGCTTGATCATACGCCTCAGCACGCGCCCGATTTTCGCATCGACGAAGCAGCACTCAGCTATCCGTTTTCATACGAATCTGACGAAGCAACCGACCTTTCCCAGACCATCGAGCGCCATCATCCCGACGAAGGGGACGAGATTGGAAAATGGGCACGACAATTCTTGAGTGCCGGTGGCAAGACAGAGACGGGCACACTGTTGATGACACTCTGCTATGCCATCCACGAAAGCTTTGTGTATTCCCGTCGAACGGAACCCGGGACACAACCGCCTCTTGTCACGCTACATCTGCGGCGAGGCACATGCCGTGACTTCGCACTGTTCATGATGGAAGCTGTTCGATCGCTTGGTTTCGCTGCGCGTTTCGTGACCGGATATATCTACGTTCCAACCCGAGACAAGTTGGAGGTACGAGGTGGAGGATCGACCCACGCCTGGTGCCAGGTCTATTTGCCTGGAGCCGGTTGGGTCGAGTTCGATCCGACCAATGGCATTGTCGGTAATCGGGAACTGATCAGGGTGGCAGTCGCTCGACACCCGCGACAGGCGATCCCTCTTTCCGGCAGCTACTCGGGAAGCGCTTCGAGTTTTTTGGGCATGGACGTCGAGGTGAAAGTTACCAGGGAATAATCAGACCAGAACCCTCGCCCAATGAATGTGGTGGAACCGATTCGTCAAAGCGGAGTTTGGCCGTCTCCTCAATCAAGAACATTTGGAGCGACGATGCGGATACGCGCAGGTTACAATC
>NZ_RZQA01001347.1:0-1018 GCF_004022915.1 Mesorhizobium sp. M7A.F.Ca.US.006.04.2.1 | reverse complement strand
ATTTGGCAGCGTGCCTGTGCTGCGCGACCTTAACCTCGATGTCGAGGCCGGCGAATTCCTGACGCTGCTCGGCCCTTCCGGTTCCGGCAAGACGACGCTGCTGATGATCCTGGCCGGTTTCGTGCGGGCCAATGCCGGCTCGATCAGGGTCGGCGGCGACGAGATCATCACCACGCCGCCGCACAAGCGCAACATCGGCATGGTGTTCCAGAACTACGCGCTGTTTCCGCACATGAACGTCTTCCACAACATCGCCTTTCCGCTGAAGCAGCGCGGCGTCGCCGCGGCCGAGACGGCCGAACGTGTCGAGAAGGCGCTCGATCTGGTGAAATTGCAGGGCCTGGGCGAGCGCCGGGTCGACCAGCTCTCCGGCGGCCAGCGACAGCGTGTGGCGCTGGCGCGCGCCATCGTCTTCGAGCCGCGCATCGTGCTGATGGACGAACCCTTGTCGGCGCTCGACAAGGGCCTGCGCGAGCACATGCAGATCGAGCTGCGCGCCCTGCATCGCCGGCTCGGCATGACCACCGTCTATGTCACGCACGACCAGCGCGAAGCCATCACCATGTCCGACCGCATCGCGGTCATGAACGCCGGGCGCATCGAACAGCTCGACAAGCCTGAAACCCTCTACGCCAGGCCGCAAACGCGATTTGTGGCCGGCTTCATCGGCGAATCGAATTTCATTCCGGTCGAGTGCCGCAACGGCTCCGTCTGGTACGAGGACCGGAGAATCCATACCGCGGCACCAGTGCCGGCGGCAGGCCAGCACCTGATGGTGGTGCGGCCGGAAAAGCTGCGGCTCCTGGCAGACGCCGAACCGACAAGCGGCGTCAACGTGCTCGAGGCGAAAGTCAGCGACATCATCTATCAGGGCGACAGCTTCGTCTGCTACGCGGCGTTGCGCGACGGCCGCCAGCTGACTTTGCGCGACTATTGCCGCAGCGATGTGCTGGCCAAAATGCCGGCGCCCGGCCAGCCAGTCTCATTCGGTCTCGATGCGCAGGACACGATCCTGGTG
>NZ_RZQA01001346.1:0-1020 GCF_004022915.1 Mesorhizobium sp. M7A.F.Ca.US.006.04.2.1 | reverse complement strand
GGCGTTGCTCGATCGGGCCATGGGGCCGAAGCGCAGGAAAAAGTCGTCGGAGAAGCTGCGGCGTGGCCGGCGGCCCTCGGAAGGCCTGGCCTTCGTCGCCCGCGATGCTTCGGGCGGCGTCGCCGGCACCGTGCGGCTGTGGGACGTCAGGCTGGGCGAGGGCGGTGCGGCCGCGCTGCTGCTTGGCCCGCTTGCCGTCGATCCGTCGCTCAAGAACGCCGGCATCGGCTCGGCCCTGATGCGCCATGCCATCGCCGAGGCGGCACGTCTTGGCCATGCCGCGATCCTTCTGGTCGGCGATGCGCCCTATTACGCGCGCTTCGGCTTCTCGGCCGAGAAGACCGGTTCGCTTGCCATGCCGGGACCCTATGAGCGGCACCGCCTGCTGGCGCTGGAACTGGTGGAAGGCGCGCTTGACGGCGTGCACGGCACGCTGAGGGCGGCCGGCCGCAAGCTGAAGGCGCAGGAATTGATATCGGCGGCCTGAGATACGAAGCCGCCAGCATTTCACGCAAAAACGCCGCCCGAAAAGGCGGCGTTTTTTCGCGATTGGTGGGCGCCACCTTGGGCGCCTGCATGCCTTCAGCCGATCAGCTGGCTGAGCGCCATGGCAACGGTCATGTCGCCTTCGACCTTTATCTTGCCGGTCATGAACGCCATTGTCGGGTTCAGGTCGCCAGCGATCAGCGAATCGAGATCGTCGAGCGAGAGCTTGATGGTGCAGTCGGTGGGTGCATCGGTGTTCGAGACGGTTGCGCCGTCGATGACGATGACGCCGTCGCTGCCGGTGTCGAATTTCACGGAACGATCGAACCCGCTGCTGGCCACGCGCGACTTGATCTTCTCGGCAATCTCCTGAACGCTTACGCTGTTCTCCTTGTCTGGTTGCATCTGTCTCGCAACGGCGCTTCGATCCAGCCGAAGCCCGTGCCGCGGTTTCGCGATCACGGTCGCTGCCGCATATAGCTTTGGGTTGACGTTTACGTCAACGCGAATTCAGGCGGTTGGTTCCTGCCGTTG
>NZ_RZQA01001345.1:0-1022 GCF_004022915.1 Mesorhizobium sp. M7A.F.Ca.US.006.04.2.1 | reverse complement strand
GACGCGGCCAAGCCGGATGCCGGCCTCTTCCAGCGTCTCGCGGCGCACCGCCGCCTCGATCGTCTCGCCCGGCTCGATGAAGCCGGCGAGGGCCGAATACATGCCAGGCGCGAAATGACGGCCGCGCCCGAGCAGGCACTTCTCCCGCGTCGCCGTCAGCATGATCGCCACCGGGTCGGTGCGCGGAAAATGCTCGGTGCCGCAATTCGGGCAATGCCGCTTGTAGCCGCCGGCCCGCATCTGCGATTCCGTGCCGCATTTGCTGCAGAAGCGATGGCTGGCATGCCAGGCGAGCAAAGCCGCCCCTTGCGCCATCGCGCCGGCCGCCGCCTCGTCGATCAGCCCTTGCATGTAGACCGAGCGGTAGTCGATGGCCTTGACTGTTTCCGGAAGCTGTTCGGGTTCGACGCCGGCGGGCACGGCCAGCACCGGTCCTCGTTCGGAAAAGCCGAGCAGGATGCCTTGCGCCAGGGAAACCTTGAAGGGCTCGCTCTCGGTCGCACCGAACCAGGGATCGAGAGCGCCGCCATCGCCGAGCTTCAGATAGAGCCGGCCGCCATGCATCAGAAGCAGCCGCGTCGCCGGATCGGCCAGCGCCTTGTCGACCGAATCGTCGGCGCGGTTCTCGGACTGCCGGTCGATCGTGTTGCCGGCGAAGCCGACGAACTGGCTCGGCTCGCGCAAAGGCGCGTCAAACAGGCGGAAGCTCATGGGGACTCTGGAATATGTTGAGGGATGGACACGGGGAACGCTTATAGCGCCGCCTTGATCGTTTCGGCAAACCGTCGCAAGTCGGAACGTTGATAGGGCTCTCGCAGGCCATGTCCCCACACAGGACCTGGCCAGCCGGGATCGCCTTCAGAACGCGCGATGACATGGATGTGCAACTGGCGCACGATGTTGCCGAGCGCGCCGGTGTTGATCTTGGTGCAGCCGGTCGCTTTCTTCAGCGCCTGCGCCACCATATTGGTCTCGAAGGTCAGCATCGCCTGGTCGAGCGGCGTCATGTCGTGGATTTCCTC
>NZ_RZQA01001344.1:0-1030 GCF_004022915.1 Mesorhizobium sp. M7A.F.Ca.US.006.04.2.1 | reverse complement strand
TTCCTGGTCTCCGAACACGCCAAGGCTTCGCATCCGGTGCTGGAAGCGTTCGCGGGATGGCTGCGGTCGAAACTCCAGGAGAACCGCATTCTGCCGTATTGAGGGCAAGGCGGCGCCATCTCGCCATAGATGAATGGAATTTGCCGATCACGCGAAAACTATTCGGTTGCGGTGAGCCGGCACCCTGCCTACGATTTCGACAAGCGTTAGGGAAAGGGCAGTATGCAGCAACCCGGCCGTGCCGCAGAGATCAAGGCACTCGGGATCGGCAAGAGCTTCGGCTCGTTCCGTGCGCTGGACAATCTGTCGCTCAATATCGGCCGTGGCGAGTTCCTGACCCTGCTCGGGCCGTCGGGTTCGGGCAAGACCACCTTCCTGATGATCCTTGCGGGCTTCGTGCAGCCGACCGAGGGCAAGCTGTTCAGCGACGGCGTCGACATCACCGACCGACCGGCAGAGCAACGGGCCGCCGGCATGGTGTTCCAGGGCTACGCGCTGTTCCCGCATATGAGCGTCGAAGCCAACATCGCCTTCCCACTCAAGGTGCGCAAGAAACCGGCCGCCGACATCAAGCGCCGTGTCGGCGAGATGATCGAGCGCGTCGGTCTCAAGGGCCACGAGAAGAAACTGCCGGCGCAACTGTCGGGCGGCCAGCAGCAGCGCGTGGCGCTGGCCCGGGCGCTGGTGTTCGAACCTGGCGTGCTGTTGCTCGATGAGCCGTTCTCGGCGCTCGACAAGAGCCTGCGCGGCCAGATGCAGGCCGAGATGAAGCGGCTGCACCAGGAAACCGGAACCACTTTCGTCTTCGTCACCCACGACCAGAGCGAGGCGCTGGCGCTGTCGTCGCGCGTTGCCATCTTCAACCACGGCAAACTGCTGCAGGTCGGAGCGCCCGACGAAGTCTACGACCGGCCGGACAACCGCTTCGTCGCCGAGTTCCTCGGCGAAATCAACATGCTGCCGCTGAAGGGCGTCAAGCCTGCCGGCAATGGCTCGACCGGCCTGTGCGAAGACCGCGCGGTCTTCGCAC
>NZ_RZQA01001343.1:0-1032 GCF_004022915.1 Mesorhizobium sp. M7A.F.Ca.US.006.04.2.1 | reverse complement strand
TCACCGAAGAGCCGATCCGCTCCAATTACCTGCCCGAAGAGCGCCTTCGGCTGCTCGGTGAAAGCCTGGCGAAAGGCGACCTCACAGACCTGTTCGGGCTGACGCCCTTCGATTTTCAGGCCCGTATCCGCGACAGCGCCAAGAAGATTTTGGAAGTCTACCGGTCGACCAATGCGGCGCAGGCGAGGGGCGAGACGATCACGCCGGCGGCACAATGGCTGCTCGACAACAATTACCTGGTCGAAGAGACCATTTTCCAGGTCAAGCGCGACCTGCCGCGCCGCTTCTATCGCCAGTTGCCGACCCTGAAGCTGCCTGACGGCGGCAGCGTGCCGCGCGCGCTGGCGCTGGCCTGGACCTATGTCGCACATTCGGACAGTTCCGTTTCGGCGACGATGTTCAAGTCCATCGTCCAGGGTTTTCAGTCGGTCGAGCCGCTGAAGATCGGCGAACTCTGGGCGCTGCCTTCGCTGTTGCGCTTCGTGCTGATCGAAAATCTGCGCCGGCTGGCGGTCAGGGTCAATCGAACCCGTCAGATGCGTCAGATCGCCAACGATGTGGCCGACAAGGTCCTGGCCACCGACGACAGCGCCGACCGGCAGTCGATCCTGTCCAATTTCAGCGCCCACGCACAGGACACCACCTTCGCCACCCAGCTGCTCTATCGCCTGCGCGATGGCTCGCAGAATGCCGGCAAGGCTCTGGAATGGCTGGAAGGCGAGCTCGAAAAGACCGGCTCCGATGCCGAGGAAATCATCATTTCCGAACATCACACGTTGTCCAGCGGCAATGTGACGACGGGCAACATCATTCGTGGCCTGCGCCTCATCAACGACGTCGATTGGACCGTGTGGTTCGAAGGCGTCAGCCGCATCGACACCGTGCTGCGCGAGCGCACCGATTTCGCCGCGCTCGACTTCTTCTCGCGCGACCAGTACCGGACCGCGATCGAGGAATTGGCGCGCCGCTCGAACCTTTCGGAATATCGCGTCGCCGAGAAGGCCATCGAGCTGGCCGGCCACGCCGCCAGCG
>NZ_RZQA01001342.1:0-1035 GCF_004022915.1 Mesorhizobium sp. M7A.F.Ca.US.006.04.2.1 | reverse complement strand
CAGCTGCACTGAGCGCACTTGCGCCGCCGCTCAATCCGGCGCGGGCGCCCATGGCACCGGCGGCACCAAGACCGGCGGCAGCGAGACTTGTGCCGACAGCAGCCCCTGCCCCGAGCTGCGGCGCACCGGAAACAAGGCCCGTCGCAATACCAGGACCAAAGATCGAAAGACCCATCAGTGACAGGGCGCCCAGCACGAGCGACAGCGCATCCGTGATTGTGGGCTGTTCGGCGCCGAAGCCGCGGGTGAACTCGCCAAAGAGACCCGAGCCGATGCCGACGATGACGGCGAGGACGAGGATCTTCACGCCGGAGGCGACGATGTTGCCGAGCACTTTTTCGGCGAGAAAGGCAGTCCTGCTGAACAGTGCGAAGGGGATCAGCACGAAGCCGGCAAGTGTCGTCAGCTTGAATTCGATCAATGTGACGAAGATCTGGACGGCGAGGATGAAGAAGGCGATCAGCACGATCGCCCAGGCGGTCATCAGCACCGCGATCTGGACGAAATTCTCAAAGAACGAGACGTAGCCCATCAGCTGGCTTGCGGCTTCGAGGATCGGATTGCCGGCACGATGCCGACCTGCGCAACGCGTCCCGGCTGCAGGAGGGCGGAACCCGAAAGTGCCGATCCCCCGGCTTTCAAGCCAAGTCCGGAAAAGCTTTCGAAGACGATGCCGGCGAGACGGTTGAAGTTGCCGATGATGAAGGCGAAGAAGCCTATATAGAGCGTCTTCTTCACCAACCGGTGCAGTACGTCCTCGTCCGCCCCCCAAGCCCAGAACAGGCCGGCGAGCGTGATGTCGATGACGATCAGGGTGGAGGTGAGGAACGCGACTTCCCCGCCGAGAAGGCCAAAGCCTGAATCGATGTAGCGGGTAAAAGTCTCCAGGAAGCGGTCGATGACGCCGGTGTCGTTCATGGCGCCACCCCGCTCTGGTGATGGTCTTCCGTACCCGGCGCGGTCGATGGCTGAAGCGGCAGAAGCCGGCTCTGGTCCTTGTCAACCGAGGGATCCGCATAAGGTGAAACATGTTGT
>NZ_RZQA01001341.1:0-1038 GCF_004022915.1 Mesorhizobium sp. M7A.F.Ca.US.006.04.2.1 | reverse complement strand
CGCTGGATGATCAACTCAAAAAGGGCGAACACCAGTTTGTCGTCAATCACTACGATTGGAACAATGCGGACGAACTCGATTGGGAGTTCAGCGCAAAACGCATTCCCTTCCCAAACGTATCGATGTGGGACGATCCGCGCTCAGAGGAGCTCAACGAAATCGCAATGCACAAGTCCAAGACCTGGGACGAGCGTGTCGCTAACTTCAAAAAACTGCATGAATATATCCTTAGCCAGTTCGTCTTCATACCCATCCACGAGGCCGCGCAGAATATAGCCTACAACAGCGACATGCTGTCGGTTCCCGAAGCCATCCGTGGGGCGGAGATCATGCAGCAGACGGTTCTCGACCTGAAAGCGGTCGGGTAGGCGACCTGGTCCATGGCCGCATATCTCCTGAAGCGGACGCTGCTGCTCCTGCCCATCTTTGTGGTTGTCTCGGCTCTTGTCTTTATGGTCGTCCACTTCGTCCCGGGCGATCCCATCAACAATCTGGTGCGGGCCGGCTCTTCGCCGGCTCAGCGCGCTCAACTGGTTGTCAAGTACGGCTTGGATCGCAGCCTGATCGAGCAATATCTGCTGTGGATGTTCCACCTTCTGCAAGGTGATCTTGGCACCTCGATCCTTCAAGCTCGGCCCGTGCGCGATCTCATCTTGCAAAACCTGCCATACAGCCTCCAGCTCGGCCTGGCGGCGCTTGTCCTTTCTTCATTGGTCGGGATTGTCGCCGGTGCGCTCGCTGCCAGCTATCAAGGCACGCGGATCGACGAGGCGATAGGCACATTGAGCTTGCTTGGTGCGACCCTGCCAAGTTTTCTGCTTGGCCTGCTCCTGATCCTTGTCTTCGCTGTCTGGCTTGGCTGGGTTCCAGTCTCCGGCGTGCGATCCTGGACCTCATTGATCCTGCCGGTCCTTGCGACCAGCCTTGGCGGCATTGCGCTCGTAGCTCGTATCACCAGGATCGCGATGGTCGAGACAGCCAGCCAGGACTTCGTAACCTTGCTGTACGCCAAAGGGCTGTCTCCGTGCCGTATCCAGA
>NZ_RZQA01001340.1:0-1038 GCF_004022915.1 Mesorhizobium sp. M7A.F.Ca.US.006.04.2.1 | reverse complement strand
GGGCGTTCAAGATGCCGGGCCGGATCTTGCACCAACTCGCTGCACTCTGGCGTGAACGGGACCGGCGTGACGAATATATCGGCACCCTGATCAATGCCTATCTGGCTGCCGGCGGTGAAGCCTACGGTGTCAGGGCCGGAGTCTCCTACGTCGATGTCGGCACCTTCAACGGCTATCGCACGGCTCTTCGGCTGCTCGAAGAGGGCGTCGCATCCGAACAACGCCAAACCGCCATGCTTGTGGGTGGAGCACACCCGCATGTGCCTGTCGTTCCCGGCGAAGGAGCCTGACCATGCTGCATTCCCATGCCGAAATCCGCCGCCGTATCGATGCTCTCGGCCCATGGTTCCACAACATGGAACTGGCCGGTGTCGAAACCGCTCCCAACCATTTTCTCGGCAATTACCCGCTGATCAAATGGCGCAAATTCGCCGAGGCCATTCCCGCGGATCTGACAGGCAAGACGGTGTTGGATATCGGCTGCAATGCCGGCTTCTATTCCATCGAGATGAAACGGCGAGGTGCTGCCCGTGTCCTCGGCATTGATTTCGATGAGGCTTATCTGGCGCAGGCCCGCTTTGCCGCCGAGATCGCCAATTGCGAGATCGAATTCCAGAAACTGTCGGTCTACGACGTCGGCGCCCTGCGCGAAACATTCGATATCGTGCTGTTCATGGGGGTGCTTTATCACTTGCGCCACCCGTTGCTTGCGCTCGACCTTATCCGTGAGCATGTCGCCGGTGATCTGATGATCTTCCAGTCCATGCAGCGCGGCAGCACCGATCTTCCCGAGATGGAAGAGAACTATCATTTCTGGACGCATGACCTGTTCGACCGGCCGGAATTTCCCAAGCTCCATTTCATCGAGCACCGCTATGCCGACGACCCGACCAACTGGTGGATACCCAATCGAGCCTGCACCGAAGCGATGCTGCGCAGCGCCGGTTTCGAGATCGTTCTGCACCCTGAGCAGGAGGTCTATTTCTGCCGGGCCGCAGGCGACCCGGCCAGTGGCGGTCCCGTCTACCCCTCGAAAGG
>NZ_RZQA01000133.1:0-9954 GCF_004022915.1 Mesorhizobium sp. M7A.F.Ca.US.006.04.2.1 | reverse complement strand
TGTCAACGGACGCTACATCGAGGACGAAGGCGGCGCCCCGCTGCCGGTCATCTATCCGGCAACCGGCGAGACCATCGCCATGCTGCGTTCGGCAACGCCGAACGTGCTGGAACTCGCCGTCGAGGCCGCGCGGGCGGCGCAGCCCGCCTGGGCGCGGCTGAAGCCGGTCGAGCGCGGGCGCATCCTGCGCCGCGCCGCCGACATATTGCGCGCCCGCAACGCCGACCTCGCTCGCATCGAGACGCTGGACACCGGCAAGGCGATCCAGGAAACGTTGGTGGCGGATGCGCCCTCGGCTGCGGACTGCCTTGAATATTTCGGCGGTGCCGTTGCCGCCTACAACGGCGAGTCGGTCGATCTCGGCGGACCCTTCGCCTACACAAGGCGCGAAGCGCTCGGCGTCTGTGTCGGCATCGGCGCATGGAACTACCCGATCCAGATCGCCGGCTGGAAATCGGCACCGGCGCTCGCCATGGGCAATGCCATGGTGTTCAAGCCGTCGGAAAACACGCCGCTGTCGGCGCTGGCACTGGCCGAGATCTACAGCGAAGCGGGGCTACCCGACGGCTTGTTCAACGTTGTGCAGGGCTATGGCGATGTCGGCGCCGGGCTTGTCGGCCACGATGTCGTCGCCAAGGTCTCGGTGACCGGTTCGGTGCCGACCGGCCGCAAGGTGCTGTCGCTTGCCGGCTCGAAGATGAAGCACGCGACGATGGAACTCGGGGGCAAGTCGCCGCTGATCGTGTTCGACGATGCCGACATCGAGAACGCCATTGGCGGCGCCATGCTCGGCAATTTCTATTCGACCGGACAGATCTGCTCCAACGGCACGCGCGTCTTCGTGCAGAGCGGCATCCACGACCGCTTTGTCGACCGTCTGATAGAGCGGACCAAGAAAATCCGCATCGGCGACCCGCTCGATCCCGAAACCCAGATGGGACCGCTGGTCTCCAAGGCGCAGCACGACAAGGTGGCCGGCTATATCGAGATCGGCAAGCAGGATGGAGCGACGCTTGCTTGCGGCGGCAATGTGCCTTCGCTGCAGGGCTTTCAGGGCGGCTTCTTCGTCGAGCCGACGGTGTTCACCGGCGTGACCGATGGCATGCGCATCGCCCGTGAAGAAATTTTCGGACCAGTGATGAGCGTGTTGAAATTCGACGGCGAGGACGAGGTGATCGACCGCGCCAACGACACCGAATTCGGCCTCGCTGCCGGCGTCTTCACGCGCGACCTGCCGCGCGCCCACCGCGTCATCGCCGAACTGCAGGCCGGCACCTGCTGGATCAACGCGTATAATCTGACGCCGGTGGAAATCCCGTTCGGCGGCTTCAAACAGTCAGGCATCGGGCGTGAGAATTCACTGGCCGCACTGGCGCTCTATTCGCAGCTGAAGTCGATCTATGTCGAGACGGGTGACGTGGCGAGCCCGTACTGATCCAGCCCTCTACGCCTTCAGGTCGGCCGTGCTGTCCAGATATTGCGTCAGCGCACAGACCAGATGATAGAAGATGCTGGCTGGCACATCGGTCGCCAGCGAGCGGCCGCGTTCGTCGATGCGGTCGATCCACAGTCCGAGCGGCGCCGGGTCAATGTGCCAGCGGAACAACCGGCCGACGCGCGCTTCGATCTCGGGCTTGAGATCGGGCCCGCCCGAACCATCCAGCGCGATCGCCGCCTTCACCGCTTCGGCCTGCGGCCAGCTGCGCGATATCAGGTCGAGCGGCAGGCCCTGTCGCGAGACGGCGCCATAGGCAAGGCCGGTGGCGCGGTTGAGGCCATTGGCGATGGCCGAGGCGTAGAGTTTCCTGGCAAAGCCGCTCAACTCGGCCTGGCCGCTGCGCCCAGCGAAATCGACCAGCAAAGAGGCCCATTCGAAATGGTGGCCAGGCTCGGTCCACGAGCCTTTCTCGCGGGCGGATGGTTTCCATTCGGCATCGAAATACTCGCCAAGCGTCCAGCTTTCCGGATCGAAGAAATGACTGCGGAAGAGGTCGATGATACGCGCTGCGCGGCGCAGATGGGCGCGCTCGCCGGTCGCCTGGTGCCAGGCGAGGAAGGCCTCAAGCAGGTGCATATGCGGGTTGGAGCGGCGCTCGCCTTTGCCATCCGATGTCTCAAGGAAGCCGGTCATGCGGCTGTCTTCGAGATGCGCATCGAGAAAGGCGAAGGTTTCCTCGCCGAGGCGCAAAGCGTCGGGATTGCCAGACATATGCGCATGCGCCAGTGCCAGGAGCACGCAGGAATGATCGTAGGCATCCTCGGTGGCGTCGGCAACCGAACCGTCAACATTCAGCGTCCGAACCCAGCCGCCCTTGTCGGTGCGGCCCTTGCCGGCCATGAAGGCGATGCCGTGGCTGATCAGCCGGTCGGCCGGACCGTCCCAGCCGCGCGCCCGGGCAACGGCGAAGGCATAGACCTGCCTCGCCGTGGTGCGCATGCGCTTGGGCTTCATCAACGGCGAAGCGTCCAGGCCAAGCGCTTCGTGAAAGCCGCCATGGCGTTCGTCGACGCCCGATGTCGACCACAGCGGCAAGGTCTCCTGAAACAGCCAGTGATGCACGCGCCGCCGCCAGGCGCCGCTTTCGATGACGCGGTCATGCGCCGGCGTGAACCTGGTTTCCAGGCGACCCGATTTTTCGAGCTGCTCGACGATCTTCTTGACGTGTTGGCTGTGGCTGACCGGAGCGACGAAGGTGGCATCCGATGTCGAAACGATGGCGATGTCCTTCATGCCGATCGCCGACAGCAGGCGGCCGTCACTGCGAATGTAGGAATTCTCGCAATCGATGGCGACGACGTCGCCGATGATGACATTGCCCCGGTCGTCGGCGGGGCCGACATCGAGCAGCGACTGCCATGAGCCGAGATCGTTCCAGCGGAAGCCGGCCGGCACCATCGCGATGTCTTTTGCCCGCTCCATGATGGCGTAGTCGATCGAGTTCGACGGAATGGCGGCGTAGAGTTCTAGCGGCATGTAAAGGCCGGACAAATCCGATGTCGCTGCCTTGTAGGCTGCTTCGGTGGCCTGCCAGATATCCGGCTGGAACGCTATGAAGGCATCACGCATGGCGCTGGCGCGAAAAAGGAAGATACCGGTGTTCCAGTAGAAATTTCCGGCCTTGAGATAGCTTTGCGCAGTCGCAAGATCCGGCTTTTCGACGAAGCGCGACACGTCGAAGATGCCGCCGCTTTCGGCCGCAACCTCGATATAGCCGTAGCCGGTCTCGGGCTGTGTCGGCCTGATGCCGAACACCACCAGCCGGCCGCTACGCGCTGCCTCGGTGCCGGCTTCGACGCTCTGCCAGAACTGGCGCGGGGTCGATATCTCATGGTCCGACGGCACCACCAGCACCAGGCTGTCGCCGAACTCGGACAGTGTGCGCAGTGTCGCCAGTGCGACAGCGGCGGCTGTGTTGCGCCCGGTCGGCTCGAACAGCGGCCCGCCGCCGGCGAGGTCGAGGCCGGCAAGATCGGCGTGAACGCGACCGGCATGGCGCTCCGCGGCAATCAGGAAGATCGGCGTTTCGCCTTCCGGCCGGGCCGTCAGCCGGCGCAAGGTCTTGGCCAGCATCGAGCCGTCGCCGGACAGATCGTGGAACTGCTTGGGATTGTCCTCGCGCGACAGCGGCCACAACCGCGAGCCGACGCCGCCGCTCATGACAAAACTGACAATCCTCTCGGTCATTCAACTGCCATTCAAAAAGTCTGGTTGTAGGCGCCCACCTCGGGGCTGCGGCGCAGCACGGTGTCGACAGCCTCGAACATCTCCCGTCGACGCTGCGACGACACCGGGCTTTCGACGACCACGACCAGTTCCGGCTTGTTCGACGAGGCGCGCACCAGTCCCCAGGTGCCGTCTTCGGCGACAACGCGCGCACCGTTGACGGTGATGAGGTCGGCGATCTTCTGGCCCGCAAAAACCGTTCCATCCCGCTTCATGGCCTGAAAGTCGGCAACCACCCGCTCGACAACGCCATACTTCACATCGTCCGCGCAGTGCGACGACATGGTCGGCGTGCCGAAGGTCAGCGGCAGCGCGCGGTAGAGATCGGCCATCGAACTGCCGGGGCTGCGGTCCAGCATCTGGCAGATGGCGATGGCGGTGACCAGCCCATCGTCATAACCCCGCCCGACTGGCGGGTTGAAGAAGAAATGGCCCGACTTTTCGAAACCGGCGACGGCGCCAAGCTCGGCGACGCGGCGCTTGATGTAGGAGTGGCCGGTCTTCCAGTAGTCGGTGACGGCGCTGTTGGCGCGCAGCACGCTGTCCGTGTTGAACAGGCCGGTCGACTTGACGTCGACGACGAAGGTCGAGCCCGGATGCTGGTTGGAGATATCGCGCGCCAGCATCACACCGACCTTGTCGGCAAAAATCTCATTCCCCTCATTGTCGACGACGCCGCAGCGGTCGCCGTCACCGTCGAAGCCAAGGCCGACATCGGCTCCAGTCTCAAGCACCTTGTCCCTGATGGCATGCAGCATCTGCATATCCTCGGGATTGGGATTGTAGCGCGGAAAGGTGTGGTCGAGTTCGACATCGAGCGGGATCACTTCACAGCCGATCCGTTCCAGCGCTTCAGGCGCAAAGGCGCCGGCGGTGCCATTGCCGCAAGCGGCTACGACCTTGAGCTTTTTCGAGATGCGCTTGCCCCGGGTCAGATCGTCGAGATACGTTTCGCGAAAATTGGGAACGAAATCATAAGACCCGCCGCCGACAAGGTCGAAATCGCCGGCCATTACAATCTGCTTCAGCGCGCTCATCTCTTCCGGCCCGAAAGTCAGCGGCCGCGCCGCACCCATCTTGACGCCGGTCCAGCCATTCTCGTTATGCGAGGCGGTGACCATAGCGACCGAAGGCACGTCCAGTGCGAACTGGGCGAAATAGGCCATCGGCGACAACGCCAGTCCGATGTCCCTCACCCGAGCGCCTGCAGCCATCAAACCGGACACCAGCGCCAGCTTGATGCCAAGCGAATAGGAGCGGAAATCGTGCCCGGTGACGATATCGGGACCGGCACCGACACGGCGGATCAGCGTGCCAAGCCCCATTCCGAGCGCCTGGACGCCAATCAGATTGAGCTCCGGCAGTTGCGCGGAGCCGGGATGGCCAAACCACCAGCGCGCATCATATTCTCGAAAGCCGGATGGCTTGATCAGCGCTTCGGTTTCGAACTCGAAACTGTTGGGCCGGGCGTCGCCAACGATGCTGAAGGACAAGACTGGAAAACTCCGAGTGGCGGAAATTACGAGTTGTCGAGGACTGCGGCTTAGCACAGAAGGCTTTAAGCCACGTTTATCCCAGGAGGGAATCCGAGCCTTTCGGGCTATGCTCGACGAAAGCCGATGAAATGCGACAGAAGTGCTGCCATGCCGCTTGCAGGAACGAAGTGTGGCGGCTATAAGCCCGCGGTCTGGTCACGGAGTGTAGCGCAGCCTGGTAGCGCACCTCGTTCGGGACGAGGGGGTCGCAGGTTCAAATCCTGCCACTCCGACCAGAAAAAACAAAGAGTTAGCGCATCCCGACTTCGGCGCTCCACCTGCCCCTCAAGCGAGATTACTCGCGTCTCCCCGCCGGCCGACAGCGATGCCTGTTGCACTGGACAGCAACCAGACGGTCTCAACCGGCCGCCTGATGCCTTCGTGCGTGCGCTCGCGAACAGATTCCGGAAAACATCTCAACTGGTACGCGCGTCCGGCTAGCGGAGGCCAAAAAAGCTCAAGATCGCTATCACGATGACCACAGCTCCAACGAGCCAAATGATATTGTTCATGATCTCTCTCCTGTTGCCTGGGGGAAGCCCGCGCCTCTGGCGGAGAACGCGGGCCGACCAGTCTTTGCCGACTGATCCGCAGCAGACACCAAATCGTGATCCCGGCTGCGAGAAATAAAACCATCAGGCACGTCTAATGTTCCGTCGTTGACCAGATCCGGCGGTGACAGTGAACGTTCGGGCCGATGCCGGACCACCGGAACCAAAGCGATCAGGGGCAGTTAATCCAATGAAGGGCTAATTAAGAAAACGGAGAAATTGCAATGAAAACAATGATCATGTGCGCGTTGGCGCTTTCCATTGGACTGCCCGTCGTGGCTTCGGCAGCCGAAGCCGATGTGGTTGTTAGAACCCATCATCGACATCACGGCAGCGTCAAGATCATCAACGAAGACGGTCAGCGCTTACACCACCGCCGCCATGGTACTGTGGCGTTCTACGACCATGGGCGCCGGCATCATCACCGCGATACCGTTGTCGTGACAGGTTCCGTCTCCACCCATCGCCACCACCATCGGCACCATCCCGTGGTGATCGAGAACGACGGGTACTGACCACAGATCTCCGGCCCGATTCTTGAAGGAATCGGGCCACGAGAGGCCCTTTGATCATGCTTTTGGCAGCACCGTCGGCAAGACAATTGCCCCTAGCCAGACTTAGGTCTGACCCCTGCCCGACCGAAGTCCAGGTTGGAAACGCATGCGCTTGCCCCAAATTCGGGGTGGCGGGCAAAAATGATCGATGAAACCAAGAGCAGCAGCATGTCGAACCGTGAGACCAAACGATCCGATGCCCTGAGCACGCGAGTAACAGAGATCAAGGCCAGGATGCAGCAAGCCCAGATTACCGAAGACGAGATGAAGACCTTCCAGAAGGTCGCGGCCATCATGGAGGGCGGCGAGGGCCGAATCGAGGTTGACGACCTGATTGCCGCGTCATTCCTCACCGACACGCTGCTGAACAGCCCGAAGCGTTAAGCGACCATGCCGACGATTAGCAGACTTTTTGATTCCCACGCCGATGCGACGCGGGTCGCTAGCAACCTGGTGGCGGCCGGAATTCCTCGCGTACAGATCGCGATCATCGGGCCTTACAATGACGGGGCAGGATCTGTTTGGGTTTCCGCTTTGGGATCGGTACTGGGCGCTGCTGCCGGCGGGTTGGCATGTCTGAGCGCCGTTGCGGCAGTTGGCATCAATCCTGTTGCTGCGAGCGTATTGCCAACAGCGGTGGCTGGCGCGGTCTGTGGCGGCGTTGCCGGCGGTCTGTTTGGAACATTCGCCCTGCGCGCCATGAAGGCGGATGATCAGGACGTGGCCGAGGGCGTCGTCCTGGTGACGGCGCATGTCGATGAAAATGACGCCGAGATCGCTCAGACAGTGCTCGGCGGTCCCTCGTCGACGTTGGTGGCCGAAGCAGCTTAGGAAAGCCGCCTCGACGTCGCCGGAACCGGCACTCTCCGTTTGCCAGCGATTGAACTCCACACCCGGCAAATAGCAATTCAGACTGGGGATGTTCCTGCTGTCGACCGCATGGCCGAGCCCTGTGGCAGGTTCCTTCGCGGCCGCATATTTTGACGAAAAGGCCCGTCGGCTCTAGGGTCGATTAACCTGATGGAATGAGTGAAACGGCGGGCCGAGTGCGACATGAATTTGAATTCAACCACAGCCCCGCCCTTGATTCTTGTGATGACGCTGGTTCTCGTCGCTGGCTGTTCATCGCTCGGCAGAACCGTCGATCCAGCGAAATACGATTCAATGACGTGCACCGACCTCAACAGTGCGATGGGAGACGTCGCCCGTGACATCTCGCAAACGGCAATCACGCGCGGCAAGGTCGCCAACACCAATGTTCCACGCTGGCTGCTCGGCGGCTCACGCGTGAAGACCGCGGTAGCCAACCGTGAAACAGCCAGGATCGACCGGCTTAAGCAGCAACAGGATGCCATTGCCGCCGTGCGAGCGCGCAAGTGCCCGAGGACCGCGAATTGAGCGGACAGCCAACGCCTCGGTGCAGAGCCCGGTTCAGGCGCTCAGGCGAAATCGCGTCACGTCGATCGCGGCGGCCATCAGCGTCTGTGTGTAGGCGTGCTGCGGATTGCTGAAGATCGCCTCGGTCGGCCCTTCCTCGACGATCTTGCCCTGTTTCATGACGATGATGTAGTCGGCCATGGCGCGCACGACCGACAGATCGTGGCTGATGAAGAGATAGGACAATTCGTGGTCCGCCTGCAGCTTGCGCAGCAGTTCGACGATCTGTTTCTGCACAGAGCGATCGAGCGCCGAAGTCGGCTCATCCAACACCACCAGCCTGGGCTTCAGGATCATGGCGCGGGCAATGGCGATGCGCTGCCGCTGACCGCCGGAGAATTCGTGCGGGTAGCGGTTGCGGGCGTTGGGGTCGAGGCCGACCTCGCGCAATGCCTCGACCGCGCGTTGATCACGCTGCTTGCCCGAAAGGTCAGGCTCATGCACCAGAAGTCCTTCGGTGATGACCTGGCCGACAGTCATGCGCGGCGACAACGAGCCGAACGGGTCCTGGAAGACGAGCTGCATCTGGCGCCGCAGCGGCCGCATCGCCTGCCTGTCGGCTTGGGAAATGTCGCGATCGCCGAAACGGATGAGCCCGTCACTCGGCAACAGCCGCAGCAAGGCGCGGCCAAGCGTCGACTTGCCCGAGCCGGATTCACCAACGATGCCGATGGTCTGGTTGCGCTGCAGCCGGATCGAGATGTGATCGACTGCACGCAGCATCAGCGGTTCGCCAGCAAGAAACCCGCCGCCGATCCTGAACGTCACTTCGACATTCCTGCCTTCGAGCAGCACTGGGGCGTTGGCGGGCGGCGGCGCCTTGCTGCCGGTCGGCTCGGCCGCCAGCAGCATTTTCGTGTAGGCATGCTGTGGGTTGACGAAGATGGCCTCCGCCTCCCCCTCCTCGACAACCTCGCCCTGGCGCATGACATAGACCCGATCGGCAAAGCGGCGGACGATGCCAAGATCGTGGGTGATGAAGACGATCGCCATGCCGAGCTTGCGCTGCAATTCGGCCAGAAGCATCAGGATCTGCGCCTGTATGGTCACATCGAGCGCCGTCGTCGGCTCGTCGGCGATCAATATGTCAGGGTCGTTGGCGAGCGCCATCGCGATCATCACACGCTGGCGCTGGCCACCCGACATTTCGTGCGGATAGGATTTCATCCGCCGCTCGGGATCGGGAATATGCACCAGCCGCAGCAGTTTGAGCGCCTCTTCACGCGCCTCGGCGACATTCAGACCCCGATGCCGGCGGATCGGTTCGATCAACTGGTTGCCGATCGAATAGAGCGGATCGAGCGAAGTCATCGGCTCCTGGAAGATCATGCTGATCTTGCGGCCACGGACCTTGTTGAGCTCGGATTTGCTGAGCGTTAGAAGATTGCGGCCACGATAGTCGACGCTGCCTGTCGCTTCGCCATTCGACGCCAGCAGGCTCATCGCCGCCATCATCGTCTGGCTTTTGCCGGAGCCGGATTCGCCGACCACGGCAACGGTCTCGCCCGATTTGACATGGATGTTTATGCCCTTGACCGCCTCGACGGCGCCGTCGAGCGTGCGGAAGCGGACACGCAAATCCTTGACGCTGAGGATCGTTTCGGAAGCAGCCATCTCAGCGGTCCCCCTCTTTATCGATCCGCATCTTAGCGATCCCCATCTTAGCGATCCCTCGGGTCGAGTGCGTCGCGCAGGCCGTCGCCGACGAAGTTCAGCGCAAACAGCGTCGAGACGAGGAAGAAGGCGGGGAACAGGAGCAGCCAGTTGGCGGTGCCGATGTTCTTGGCGCCGACCGAGATCAGAACGCCCCAGCTGGTCATCGGCTCCTGCACGCCGAGGCCGAGAAACGATAGGAAGCTTTCCAGGATGATCACCTGCGGCACCAGCAGCGTCATGTAGATGACCACCGGGCCGAGCAGGTTGGGGATGACGTGGCGCAGCAGGATGCCGCGCTGGCCGACGCCCATGGCTTCCGCCGCCTGGACATATTCCTGGCGGCGGATCGACAGTGCCTGGCCGCGCACGATGCGCGCCATGTCGAGCCACAGCACGGCGCCGACGGCCAGGAACATCAGCACGAAGTTGCGGCCGAAGAACACCACCAGCATGATGACGAAGAAGATGAAGGGCAAGGAATAGAGCACGTCGACGAT
>NZ_RZQA01001339.1:0-1042 GCF_004022915.1 Mesorhizobium sp. M7A.F.Ca.US.006.04.2.1 | reverse complement strand
TCTTAACCCTCTGGTCCCGAGCGACCGCAAGACCCTTGCTGCGACGGAAAGCGCTGGCTAAACAATGGACGGGTTGAGGCAGCACTTGGCTGTGAAGGGGCAATCGTTCTTTGCAACAAAGGTCATGCAAATGGCCAAGGCGACGGGATGATGCATGAGATATAAAGCCGGACAAAGGCGCAGGAATTCCCTTCAACAATTTCCAGCAGCGTGTAACGAACGCCACTCCGCCAAGGGATTAGCATGAGCACCATCGGCCTGTGCATGATCGTCAAGAACGAGGCAAAGGTCATCTTGCAATGCCTCGCCAGCGCGCTTCCTCTCGTTGACTACGTGCTCGTCATCGACACGGGTTCCGAGGACGGCACGCAGGACCTCATCCGTACCTTCCTGACCCTGCACAAAGTCAAAGGCACAGTCATCGACGAGCCTTGGCGGGACTTTGCGTACAACCGTACCTTTGCCCTTGACCGCCTGCGTGAAGTCGAGACGGTCGACTACGCCATGATCATCGACGCCGACGACGTCGTGGTCCAAGACGCTGACTTCGATCCGATCGCGTTCAAGTCGAACATGGAACACGATCTCTACGACGTCGAGGTGTCCCATGGGGGCATTTCGTTTTATCGCCCGCAGATTTGCCGCAACCGGCTTCCCTTCTCCTTCAAGGGCGTGCTGCACGAATATCTCGAGGCCCCTCCCGGCCATCTCACACGCGAGACCGCCAAGGGTTTTCGCGTGGCGACGGGGCGTGGCGGAGCACGCAGTCAAAACCCGCGAAAGTACCAGGACGACGCGGCGGTTCTTGAAAACGCGCTTGCTACGGAGACCGACCCGTTCCTTATTTCGCGATACACCTTCTATCTGGCGCAGAGCTATAGGGATTCCGGAGAACGTGAAAAATCGCTGGCAAACTATCTGAAGCGCGCCGAGCTGGGCTTCTGGGACGAGGAAATCTATGTCAGCCTGCTCGAAGCGGGCAATCTCATGGCAGCGCTGGGACGGCCATTCGACGAGGTCGTTGCAATCTTTGAGCGTGCGA
>NZ_RZQA01001338.1:0-1048 GCF_004022915.1 Mesorhizobium sp. M7A.F.Ca.US.006.04.2.1 | reverse complement strand
TCCATTCTTGCCTCCATCATGCGGCTATCCGGGATCGTACCGGGCTGAGCCGAGTCTGGAATCTCTGGGTACTGCCTTCCAAGGCCAGCAGAGCGAGCTCAACCTCGTCCAATCGCGTCGGACGTGCATTTTCCGGCATGCCTTCAGCGGTGGCCAGGTCGATCAGGTACTCGTTCCAGGCCCAGTTCTTGAGCACGGCACATTTCTCTTCGGGTGCGAGTACCGGGTCATCCACCACCTGCATCGGAGAGGCGTAGAATGTCTCGGGCTCGGAAAGCGCCGTCTGTATGTGCGCTGCCTCTGCACCAGCGCCATAGTTGTGGCTTGCCTGAAGCCATGCCAATAGTAGCCGTTGCCAAACCACGTCGGAAAAGGCGTGCCTCTCCTCCGATGCTTGCCTGTTGCTGACCTTGGCCTGAGAGCCAGAAGATGGAACCTGCACCACGTAGCTGAGGCCTTGGCGCTCCGCATAACGGATCGCCGCCTCCAGCGTCGGAAAATCCGGTCGAACCTGGGTCAGGGTGTCCCGGCCGCCCGTATAGCCCATCAGCGGCTCGATGAACGGGGCTGTGCGAGGTTCGAAGATCAATCGCCAGTCCTTACGGGGCTTTGCCGAGGTCGTGGCCGAGCGGCATGGCTGGTAGATCCGTGCCGTCACGCCGTCCGGAAACACTGACCGCCCCATTGACAAAGCCGGCTCGTCGACACGAGGCCGATTGTCATTGTCCGGCCGGCCGGAGGTCCTGGTTGGGCTTCTGATGTCGCTGCTTTGAACTGTCTCCATTGTCTGTCCCTCCTATCATGAAGGGTGGTACGAGCAGCGGCCGTTACGGCCGCTGCTCATACTGCCGTGCGTCAGTTCTTGCCGTTGATTGCGATCCGCTTGGCCTTCGCCTGCGCCCGCTCGGTCTTGGGCAAGGTCACGGTCAGCACCCCGTTCTTGAAGGCGGCGTTGACCTTGTCTTCCTCGACCTCGTAGCCGAGCGGAATGAGGCGCTCGAAGCGACCGTAGAAGCGCTCGGAGAACTGCCGGTCTTTGTCCTCGGTC
>NZ_RZQA01001337.1:0-1050 GCF_004022915.1 Mesorhizobium sp. M7A.F.Ca.US.006.04.2.1 | reverse complement strand
CAATTGCGGCAAGGCGCTGGATATCGCCCGCCAGGCCCGCGACATGCATGGCGGCAACGGCATCCAGATCGGCTACCACGTCATGCGCCACGCGCAGAACCTGGAGACGGTCAACACCTATGAAGGCACGCATGACGTGCATGCGCTGATCCTGGGAAGGGCGCAGACGGGGTTGCAGGCATTTTTCTGAGCCGGTAACCGTTGCTTAAATTAGGTGCACCGCAACATCTCTGCTTGGAGAATGGTCGCCAGATGTGTCAGGGTTCAGCGAAATCGTTTGAAACGCTGAATTCCGGGGCCCCATGGCAATTCTGGCAGCCGTCTACCACCTGACCCATTACAAATACGACCGGCCGGTGGTTCTCGGGCCCCAGATCATCCGGCTGCAGCCGGCGCCGCATTCCCGTACCAAGGTGCTGAGCCATTCGCTCAAGGTCGAGCCGGCGAACCACTTCGTCAATCTGCAGCAGGATCCTTACGGCAATTTCCTCGCCCGCTTCGTCTTTCCGGAGCCGGTGACGGAGTTGAAGATCGAGGTTGACCTCGTCGCCGACATGACGGTCTACAATCCGTTCGATTTCTTCGTCGAGCCGTCGGCCGAGGCGTTTCCGTTCGAGTATCCGGAAGAGATACGCGACGATCTCGCCATCTATCGCACTCCGGAGCCGGCGGGACCGCTGCTGTCGGCGCTGCTGAAGACCATCGATCGCAGCGCTGCCAACACCGTCAATTTCCTGGTCGATCTCAACGCGCGGCTGCAGCGCGAGATCGCCTATATCGTGCGCATGGAAACCGGTGTGTTCTCGCCGGAAGAGACCTTGGCCGCGAAAAAGGGATCGTGCCGGGATTCGAGCTGGCTGCTGGTGCAGATCCTGCGCAATCTCGGCATCGCGGCGCGCTTCGTTTCCGGCTATCTGGTCCAGTTGAAGCCCGATCTGGTGGCGCTGGACGGTCCAGCCGGAACCGCCGTCGACTTCACCGATCTGCATGCGTGGTGCGAGGTCTATCTTCCCGGCGCCGGCTGGATCGGCTTCGATCCGACCTCGGGCC
>NZ_RZQA01001336.1:0-1052 GCF_004022915.1 Mesorhizobium sp. M7A.F.Ca.US.006.04.2.1 | reverse complement strand
GCCAAGGCCAAGGCGGCTGAGATCACCGCGGCTGTTCTGGCCAGGCACGACCGCGCCCAGCTTCAGTTCGACCGCGTCGAAAGCGTCAATTTCGAAAGCCGCATCTTGCGGCTGCTGCGCTACCGCATGGAGCGCATCGGCAACGGCCGACTGCCGCCGGCCTGAACGCACCCGAACTGAAAGCCAAATTCGCCGAAGCGTAGTGCCAGATTCGAAAAACTTTCGAGCCGCCGTCGAAACCGGCCTATATGGGACGACATATATCAGGCTCGCCAAACGAGCTTAAAACACCAATGCGATCCAAACGGTCATGAAGCCGGAGCGGCTGAACAGCGCCGGTCAAATCGCAAGCTTATGGATGAACGATCATGGACCAGGCTGTCGATGAGAAAACGATGGCGGAAACCGGCACGCCGATAACAGAGCGCGAAAAGAACGCCATCATCGGCGGCGTGCTGTTGTCGATGCTGTTGGCGGCACTCGATCAGACCATTGTCGCGCCGGCCATGCCGACCATCGGGCATGCGCTCGGAAACGCACACTATCTGCCATGGATCGTCACCGGTTATCTCCTGACCGCTACCGCGGTGGCTCCGCTCTATGGCAAGATTTCCGACGTCTACGGCCGCCGGCCGACCGTCTACGCCGCGATCCTGATCTTTTTGGCGGGATCGGTGGTCAGTGCGATGGCTCCCAACATGTTTGTGCTGGTTGTCGGGCGGGCGATCCAGGGCGCCGGTGGCGGCGGCTTGTTCGCTTTGACGCAGACCGTCGTCGGCGATCTCGTGCCGCCGCGCGAGCGGGCACGCTATGCCGCCTGGTTCTCCGGCACATGGGCTGTCGCCAGCGTTGCCGGTCCGTTGCTCGGCGGCACTTTCGCAGAGCACCTGCACTGGTCACTGATCTTCTGGATCAACATTCCGCTTGGTTTTCTTGCGATGGCGATCATCAACAAGCCGCTCAAGAAACTGCCCATTGCCGCAAAGCGCCATCGCATCGACGGCCTGGGCGCGCTGCTTCTGATAATTGCCACGGCGCTGCTGCTGCTCGCC
>NZ_RZQA01001335.1:0-1053 GCF_004022915.1 Mesorhizobium sp. M7A.F.Ca.US.006.04.2.1 | reverse complement strand
ATGCTGGTGCTGCCGAAAGGCTGGAAAGGCGAATGGACGATCCACGAGAAAACGCGCAAGCTCTATATCCTGCACTTCGAAGCGTGAGCCGGCTGGAACAGCCGCTACTCGTCGTCTGAACGATCACCCCCGGTAACGATCGGCTTGCCTTCTATCACACGCCGCAAGGCGTCGTTGATGCGGTCCTGCCAGCCGGGTCCATCCTCCTGGAAATGGTCCAGCACGGCGCGGTCGATTCGGATCGAAACAAGCTCTCTGACGCCTGGAGCGGCCGTGGGCTCTCGGACCGGGGCAGCCGGCCTCTTCATCGGCTTGAAAGCCGCCTCGGCGGCCGCCATCGGATTTGTCGGTCGGCGCGGAGGATTTGCCATTGGATGACCCTGACTGAGGATGATTCGTGCGCGACGTAGCACGCCTGAGCCACCATAGCCCAACCAGCACCGTCGCGCAGGCCCCTTTGGTCAGGACGATCACTCGGCTGCTTGGAGGCTCTGTGCGTCGATGATGACCCTGATCTCGGCGCGGCAGGAGCCGCAATTCGTGCCGGCATTCAGGGCCGCGCCGATTGCCGCAACGCTGCCGCAGCCGCGGCGTACCGCTTCCGCGATCTGGTTGGCGCCAACGCCGAAGCAGGAGCAGACGATGGCGCCGCGATCGACGTCGATCCCGCCCGGCCGCCCGGCCACGATCGCCAGCCTGCTGCGCCGATCAACATGATCGGCACTCAACTGTTCCGCCGCCCAGCCGCGCGACACGGCGACCGGGCCGGGCGCGACGAACAAGGCGCCTGACAGTTGGTCGTCGTCGAAGGCGGCGATGCGGTGCTGGCCGGCGTCGCGGTCGTGATAAGCTGATATTTCGGCACCCAATGACGTACCGAACAGCGACCCGGCAAAGCCCGCCCAGTCGATGTCGTCATCGGCAAAGGCAAGCTCGACCCGCCAGCCGCCCTTGCACTTGGCCACGGCCCAGTAGGGCGCAGTATTAGGCTCCGGCCGCTGCCGAGCCACCGCAAAGCCAAAGGCCTTTGCCGCGAATTTCTCGATGCGGACG
>NZ_RZQA01001334.1:0-1058 GCF_004022915.1 Mesorhizobium sp. M7A.F.Ca.US.006.04.2.1 | reverse complement strand
CCGCGACGCTGGCAAGCTACCAGGTGGCGCGGCTGCAGGACGATCCGTCCGATACGGAGCTTCTGGCGCTGGCGTCCGGTTCGTCGCTGGCCGATGGCGGCGGTGTCGCGGATGATCCGGCAGAGGAGGGCTCGCTTTGAAGCGTTCCTGGACATGGACGGGGACGCTGGTGCTGCTTGCGCTTTCGCTCGCCGTTAACTTCTTCCTGGTCGGCTATGCCATGCACGGCCTGCGCCAGGGCGCGGCGGCGGGCGTGCTGTTGTCGGAAATCGCCAGCAACTATCCCCCGGAGGTGAGGAAGGAGTTCCGCGGCGTGCTGCGCGACAACCGCGCGCGCACCTTCCAGGCACTGCGCGAGCTGCGTGCCGCGCGCGCCAATCTGGCGGCGGCACAGACAGCCAAACCCTTTGACGAAGCGGCGGTGAAGGACGCGATGGCGGCGGTGCGCAGCGCAACGACCAACCTGCAGGCGGCCATGCAGGACTATCTCCTGGCCGCGCTGAAGAATGTCAACGCCAAGCCCGCAGTGGGAGGTTGAGCCGCGACGGCCCTACTGGCGGCACAATCGTCGCCGACCTATGTCGATATCCAACCCGGCTTGCGATCGCGAAGATGGAACAATGCGGCACGACAGGCTTGTCCTGACCCTGATTTGGCGCGAGTTCTCGGCTGGCTTGCGCTCGATGCGCCGCCGCGACCTTGCCTGGATTGGGCTCGGCGGCGGGGCGCTGCTTGCCTATGGCATCGCTGACATCGTTCTCGCTCTGCAGTCGGCATCCGCCACGCTGCGGCAGGAGCAGGCGCTGTGGTTGCTTGGTTTGCCGGGCGCACTTCTTATTCTTGGCGCCTTTACCGGCAGCGCGCTCGCCAGGCTTTGCCTGTCGCGCGCCTTCGCGCCCTTCCTGAAGGCATTGCCGCTCTCGCTTCGGGAGGGCCGGCGCATGGCGGCGGTGGCGACATTTGCGATGGGCGTTCCGCTTGTCGTGGCCGTCACGGCGGCGGTCGGTCTTGGCTGCGCCGTCATCGCAAAACCACTCGCCCCGGTCTGGGGTCTCGGC
>NZ_RZQA01001333.1:0-1059 GCF_004022915.1 Mesorhizobium sp. M7A.F.Ca.US.006.04.2.1 | reverse complement strand
CGTTCGAAGAGCTCCGACGGCAAGAGCGCCGGCGCCAAGCAGGAAGATTAGCTCTCTGTCGGGCTTACGTGATCGGCTGTAGGCCACGGGGACGATTGCCACGCCGAGCCGCTCGCCACAACGAACTTGGCCGCAAGGCAACGCGTGTGGCCAAAAAGGCCATCGAAAAATGCTGTGACTTGGCGCAACCGTTGGGATAATTGTTTGTCGCCCCGGAGCAACGGGGAGGTTTGCTGTACGAGGAGTTGCCATGCTCTGGAAGGGCCGTCGTCAGAGTGACAATATCGAGGACGACCGCAGCGACAGCGGCGGTGGCGGACTCGGCGGCGGCGGTGGCCAGTTCCGCATTCCGATCGGCGGCCGCACCGGTGGCGGGGGCAGCATCTTCCTCGTCATCCTGGTGGTGCTGGCCGGATGGTATTTCGGCTTCGATCCTTCGACGATCCTGGGTGGTGGCGACGGCGGCCTGCTGCCGGGCGGCGGCGGCCAGATCACCGACAACAGCGGCCAGGACAACGGTGCCACACCGGCCAATGACGAGATGAAGCAGTTCGTGGCGACCGTGCTGGCCGAGACCGAGGACACCTGGACCGGCATCTTCAAGTCGCAGGGATTGACCTACGAGGATCCCAAGCTGGTGCTGTTTTCCGGCCAGGTCCGTTCGGCCTGCGGCTTTGCCTCCGCGGCGGCCGGACCGTTCTATTGTCCCGGCGACCACAAGGTCTATCTGGACATGACCTTCTTCCAGCAACTCGACCAGCAGTTCGGCGCTTCGGGCGAATTTGCCCGCGCCTATGTGATCGCGCATGAAATCGGCCATCATGTGCAGAACCTGACCGGCATCATGTCCAAGTTCAACCAGATGCGGCAGAGCATGGGCGAGGTCGAGGCCAACCAGATGTCGGTGCGAATCGAGCTTCAGGCCGACTGCTTTGCCGGTGTGTGGGCCCACTACACCGGACAGAAAGGCATATTGGAGCAGGGCGACATCGAAAGCGCGCTGAACGCCGCCAAGCAGATCGGCGACGACACGCTGCAGAAGAAGATGCAGGGCTATGT
>NZ_RZQA01001332.1:0-1059 GCF_004022915.1 Mesorhizobium sp. M7A.F.Ca.US.006.04.2.1 | reverse complement strand
CCTGATCGCCACCGAGGCCATTCTTTTCGTTTACCTGATCTTCAGCTATGCCTATCTCGGCTCGCAGCAGGACGGCCCATGGCCACCGTCGGGCGCCCCCAGCCTCAAGCTCGCGCTTCCAAACACGTTTATTCTCGTCGGCAGCAGCTTTCTGTTGGGCTGGGGAGTGCGCGAGTTTCGCAGCCGCAGGTCCAATGGCCGCTTGGCGCTTTTTCTCGTCGGGACCATCGTCCTCGGCGCGGTCTTCATCACGGTCCAAAGTTTCGAATGGGCGGGAAAACCGTTCAATTTTTCCACCAACTCCTATAGCTCAGTGTTCTTCATTCTGACCGGCGTGCACATGGCGCATGTGGCGGTCGGCTTGTTGATGCTGGTCATGCTCCTGATCTGGACCCTTATGGGGCGTTTCGGAAACGTCCATCACGAACACCTTGTTCTCGGCGCGCTCTACTGGCACTTCGTCGACGTGGTGTGGATCGCGGTGTTCACCACCGCCTATCTGGTGCCGCAATTCTCATGAGCGCGCTTCACCCCCTCGCCAAAGGCGTGCAGCATCCATCGCCCTTGCGGCACGAGGCGCCGTGGTGGCTAGTGAGCGTCGGTTTAATCGCGGCGCCCGCGGCGTGGTCGCTGCAATTGCTCGTGTCCTATGTTCTCAACGGCGACAGATGCGCCGCCGGGAGGTTGGGCGCCTTGCCCTTTGAACCGACCGCCATGCTGTATGCGATCATCGGCGTCATCGCGGTCGCAACGTCGATCCTGGGCCTTTGGGCCGCGCATCGCACTTGGCGCCTTACCCGAGAGGAAGGCTCCGGCGATCATCATGAAGGATTGACGACGGGAATCGGGCGCACCCGTTTCCTTGGGCTCAGTGGCATCGTCTCGAGTTCGATTTTCATCGTTGGCGCGGTTTTCGCGCTGCTGGTTCCGTTTTTGGTATCACCATGCTTCGCCCTCTTCTTTTGAGCGCGCCGGCCGCCGTGCTGGCGACGCCCGCCTTTGCGGAAAATGCCGCCTCGCCCATCTGGACGCGATGGTTCGGCGAGCCAGTGGTGGAAG
>NZ_RZQA01001331.1:0-1064 GCF_004022915.1 Mesorhizobium sp. M7A.F.Ca.US.006.04.2.1 | reverse complement strand
GACAGCTCGACATCCGCGATCTCGCCGCCGGCACCACGCTCTATCTGCCGGTGGAAGTGGCGGGCGCGCTGTTTTCGGTTGGCGACACCCATGCCGCGCAAGGTGACGGCGAGGTCTGCGGCACGGCGATCGAAAGTCCGATGGACGTCGTGCTCAAGCTCGACCTGGTCAAGGATGCCAGGCTGAAGACGCCGCGCTTCACCACGCCAGGCCCGGTGACGCGCCATCTCGACGCCAAGGGCTATGAGGTGACGACCGGCATCGGTCCGGACCTGATGACCGGCGCCAGGGAAGCGGTTGCGCAGATGGTCGACCTGCTCGCCGGTCGTTATCACATCGACCCAGTCGAGGCCTATATGCTGGCCTCGGTCTGCGGCGATCTCCGCATCAGCGAGATCGTCGACATGCCGAACTGGGTGGTGTCGTTCTACTTTCCGCGCTGCGTGTTTGAATGAGGAGGGGGGTGTGCCGGAGTAAATCCCTCTCCGGGTCACGCGCGCAATGATCGCCGCCAGCGAACCCATACTCGACATCGCCAACCTCTCCGTCAGCGTGCGCGGCGAGGAGGGCGAGCGCGAGGTCGTCTCCGACCTGTCGCTGACGTTGTCTCGTGGCGAGACGCTGTGCATTGCCGGTGAATCCGGCTCCGGCAAGTCGATGACCGCTCTGGCCATCATGCAGCTTCTGCCGCAGCCTGCCGCCAGGATTTCATCCGGCAAGGTCCATCTCGGCGATACAGATCTGACGATTCTGGACGAGCGCCGGATGCGGCGCATTCGCGGCAACCGCATCGCCATGATCTTCCAGGAGCCGATGACCTCACTCAACCCGGTGCTGTCGATCGGCCGGCAGCTCACCGAATCCATCGAGGCGCATACCTCCCTGTCGCAGAGCGAGGCTCGCCAGCGTGCCATCGAGGCGCTGAAGGCGGTGCGCATTTCGGAAGCCGAAAGCCGGCTAAAGCAGTTTCCGCACGAACTGTCCGGCGGCATGCGCCAGCGGGTGATGATCGCCATGGCGCTGGCGCTCGAGCCGGACGTGCTGATCGCCGACGAGCCGACGAC
>NZ_RZQA01001330.1:0-1066 GCF_004022915.1 Mesorhizobium sp. M7A.F.Ca.US.006.04.2.1 | reverse complement strand
GTCCGCACGTGCTTTTCTAAGTTCAGCCCGCATCCGCTCGGCCGCCATCAACTGGAAAGAGGATGTGCGCCGCTGGCACCCGAACCAGGAATGGATCTGGGCTCCCGGCGGTTTTGGCGTCTTCGATCCCGGCATCAACGCGCTGTCGATTGCCACCCATATCCTGCCGGCCATGTTCATCACCTCGGCGGTGCTCAACTTTCCCGAAAACCGCGCCTCCCCGGTTGCCGCGCGCGTCACCTTCCGCACCTCGAATGGCCTGCCGGTGACGATGGACCTAGACTGGCTGCAGACAGGCCCGCAAAGCTGGGACATCCTGGCCGACACCGACAAGGGCGCCATGGTGCTGTCGGGCGGCGGCTCGAAGCTCGCCATCGACGGCAAGGTCATTCACGAAGAGCCGGAAGCGGAATATCCGATGCTCTACAAGCGCTTCGCCGAGATCGTGCGCGCCGGCGTTTCCGATGTCGATCTGGCCCCGCTCCAGCACGTCGCTGACGCCTTCATGCTCGGCAAGCGCAACGTAGTCGAGGCGTTTTTCGATTGAGCTCTGGAACCGCACTCGCTGATCGCGCGGCGGTCGCAGGTTGGGAATAGTCGCGCGACAGGATTGTCGCGCGACTGAGAACCAGCGGATCGCCAGGCTCAATTCCTGGTCCTGCAACCGGCACGCTTGACCATGTCGGCAATGATCAGTGGCGTCGCCGGTGTCTGAGACCAGTTACCCTGACGAGGGGCGCCCGCTTCAAGGGCGGCGCGCACCGCTCGTGTATCCAGGCTGAAAGAACTCTTGCAGGAAACGAGGCCGCCATTGCCGATCGTGTCGGCGATCACGCCGGCGGCTTCGCCAACCCCGGCGACATAGGCGACCAGCGTTTGCCTGGCGACCGGGCTCGTGTCGGCCTTGTCGAGCATTTCCATCACCTGCCCCACCAATATCCGGCCTGTCGCTGTCGACGGGAGGGCGATGGCAGCAAAAGGCGTTATGGACGCGGCGACAATCGCGATGGCTGCCACGGCAATCCGGCGTTTGAACGAAGGCATAGGTTTCTCCTGTGATGAGGAA
>NZ_RZQA01000132.1:0-9958 GCF_004022915.1 Mesorhizobium sp. M7A.F.Ca.US.006.04.2.1 | reverse complement strand
CGATTGCGCTGTAGCCGAACCGCGTCACCGCCGCTTCGAGCAGCCGGCGTTGCACCGGATCGTCATCGACTATGAGTATGGAACCTGTCATGACTGGTGTGACTGCCCGCCCGAGGAATTCTGCCCTGTGGACCATCTTGGCACAGGGTTCTAAATAAGGTTTCAAAAAACCCGGTGAATGAATTCCTTAGGATTTGACCGGCTTCTCGTTTCTCCTTGAACCTTGGCCACGGAAGGTGTCGGCAATGCATAGGGATTCTGGGCACATGGTTTCCGCACGGCGGCTGGCG
This sequence comes from Mesorhizobium sp. M7A.F.Ca.US.006.04.2.1, assembly GCF_004022915.1. Classification (NCBI taxonomy): domain Bacteria; kingdom Pseudomonadati; phylum Pseudomonadota; class Alphaproteobacteria; order Hyphomicrobiales; family Phyllobacteriaceae; genus Mesorhizobium; species Mesorhizobium sp. M7A.F.Ca.US.006.04.2.1. The sequence goes on along the minus strand of NZ_RZQA01000132.1, from coordinate 9,668 downwards.
GCGCCGGCGTCGGGTCAAGGCGCGGCCGAGCTGGGCGACCTGCCGGAATGGAACCTTGCCGACCTCTATGCCGGCATGGACGCGCCGGAGCTGAAGCGCGACATCGCCAAGGCCGCCACCGATGCCACCAGTTTCGAGAGCCGCTGGAAGGGTACGCTGGCCGCCGAAGCCGAGCGCGGCAGCGCCGGCAGGCTGGGCGAGGCGCTTGTCGCCTACGAGGCGCTGGAGGAACTGATCGGCCGCATCGTCTCCTATGCGGGACTGGTTTATGCCGGAAACACCGCCGATCCCCAGCGCGCCAAGCTCTATGGCGACATCCAGGAGAAGATGACCGACGCCAGCGCGCACCTTCTGTTCTTCGCGCTCGAACTCAACCTGATCGACGATGCGTCGATCGAAGGCGCGCTCGCCGGCGATCCCGCCTTCGGCCACTATCGGCCATGGGTGCTCGATCTGCGCAAGGACAAGCCTTACCAGCTCGAGGACCGCGTCGAGCAGCTCTTCCACGAAAAGTCGATCACCGGACGCGGCGCCTGGAACCGCCTGTTCGACGAGACGATGACCGACCTTCGCTTCCACATCGACGGCGAGGAACTGACGTTGGAGCCGGCGCTGAACCGTCTGCAGGACGCCGACGGCGAGGTGCGCCGCCGGGCGTCCGAGGCGCTGGCCACGACCTTCCGCAAGAACTTGCGCACCTTCACGCTGATCACCAACACGCTGGCCAAGGACAAGGAGATATCCGACCGCTGGCGTGGCTTCGAGGACATCGCCGATTCACGCCATCTGGCCAACCGCGTCGAGCGCAGTGTGGTGGACGCCTTGGCCTCCGCCGTTCGCGATGCCTATCCGCGCCTCTCGCACCGCTACTACGCGATGAAGGCACGCTGGCTGGGCATGGAGGTGATGAACCATTGGGACCGCAACGCGCCGTTGCCGGATACGCCCCAGGCGATCATCGGCTGGGACGAGGCCAGGAACACCGTGCTGTCCGCCTATCAGCGCTTTTCGCCCGACATGGCCGAGATCGCGCGAACCTTCTTCGACCGCAACTGGATCGACGCGCCGGTGCGGCCCGGCAAGTCGCCTGGCGCCTTCGCGCATCCGACCGTACCGTCGGCGCATCCCTATGTCCTGCTCAACTACATGGGCAAGCCGCGCGATGTGATGACGCTGGCGCACGAGCTTGGCCATGGCGTGCATCAGGTGCTGGCCGGCGGCCAGGGTGCGCTGATGGCCTCGACGCCGCTGACGCTGGCCGAGACGGCATCGGTCTTCGGCGAGATGCTGACCTTCCGCTCGCTGCTCGACCAGACCACCGACCGGCGCGAGCGCAAGGCCATGCTCGCCCAGAAGGTCGAGGACATGATCAACACGGTCGTGCGCCAGATCGCCTTCTATGAATTCGAGCGAAAGGTGCATGCCGAACGCAAGAACGGCGAACTGACCTCCGACAGGCTGGGTCAGTTCTGGCTCGAAGTGCAGGCCGAAAGTCTGGGTCCCGCCATCAAGCTGCGCGAAGGCTATGAGGTGTTCTGGACCTACATCCCGCACTTCATCCATTCGCCCTTTTATGTCTATGCCTATGCTTTCGGCGACTGCCTGGTGAACTCGCTTTACGCGGTCTACCAGAACGCCGAGCGCGGCTTTCAGGACAAGTATTTCGAAATGCTGCGCGCCGGCGGCACCAAACATCATTCCGAGCTTCTGGCGCCATTCGGGCTCGACGCCACCGATCCCGCTTTCTGGCAGATCGGACTTGGCGTCATCAGTGGCCTGATCGACGAGCTGGAAGCGCTCGACACTTGAAATGCGCGCCCAGGCGTCGCTCTAACAGTTTAGCCGGAATGCATGTTGGGACAGCTCTACTATCACCCTAAATATCTGTTCTTGAAGTACTCTCCACCGAAGTTTTCCGATAGCTTTCCACAAGCTCTATGATAGCCTTCGCTCCAAGCTCAGCCGGAGCGCATGCGGATCGGCGAGGAGAAATCTCAGCCGGCCGTGGCGCTCAGGCGAACGCGACAACGGCCGTTGGCCATGGGCAAGCAAAGCCGATCGCCGACAGCTCGAACCGAAGCCGGCTGTTCTGCTTACCGCGGAACCACCAAGAGTAGTCCTTCGCCGAAGATCATGACCCACGGCAGACGGATCTGACTGGAGAGAGACAATGGGCACTTTTTTCTACGTGGTCCTGGCGTTCCTGATAGGCGTATTGGTCGGCTGGTTCCTTTGGGGGCGCCTGCGCGGTGAACTCGACAGCTTGCGCGGCGATCTCGACCGTACACGCAGCGAACGCGACAGGCTGCGCACCGACAGCGACCGCCTGACCGGCGAACTCGATGCATGCGGCAAGACCCGCGCCGACCTTGAGCGCCGGCTGCGCGAAGCGTCGGCCGCACCTGCCGCCGGAAGCAGCGCGGCAAAACCGGCAAGCCAGGCGCCGGCGGCCCTGATGTCGACCCCCGCGACGGCCAAATCCGCCACCACAAAGCCCGCGACGGCCAAACCGGCCGCTGCGAAAGCGGTCTCTGCCAAGGCGGTCCCTGCCAAGCCGGCGGCGAAACCCGCCGCCACCAAAACCTCGGCTCCAGCCAAATCCGCAACGAGCAAGCCTGCAACAGTCAAGCCTGCAACAGCCAAGCCTGCAACAGCCAAGCCAGCATCCGGAAAGCCCGACAATCTGCGTCGGCTGATCGGTATCGGTCCGGTCAATGAGAAACTGCTCAAGGCACAAGGCGTCACCAGCTTCGCCCAGATCGCGTCCTGGACAGCGGCCGATATCAAACGGATCGAAGACGTCATGAATTTCGATGGCCGCATCGCGCGCGAACGCTGGATCGAGCAGGCCAAGCTGCTCGCCGCCGGCAACGAGAAGGAATTCGCCAAGCAGTTTCCAACAGCCGGAACCTCCAGCAACAGCTGATCGCCAGGCACGACCTGAAGATTGCAAGCGGCGGCGCCATATCGGCGTCGCCGTTTGCTCTTGGTTCCTGAGTTGGCCCAAAGGTCGGCTTTAAGAGGCAGCGTGCCGTTCCCTCGATTGCGCGCGGGCGGCACCCCATATAGAGCGGTTGATGGCTTCATTGACCGCAGCATTCGGTGCCCATGTCCCTGCCCGCCGCAATTTTTCGCAATGACAAAAGCGCGCGCCAGCTCGTTTTCGACCGGCCGGCCAATATCATCGTGGCGCACGACGCAGGCGATTTCGGGCCGGCTCTGGAAGCAGCACAAGCCGCGCATGATGCAGGCAAATGGCTTGCCGGCTATTTCTCGTATGAGGCGGGCTACTTGCTCGAACCCAAGCTCGTTCCCCTGCTGCCGAATGGACGCCGCGCTCCACTCGTGTGCCTTGGGGTTTTCGATGCCCCGGTCGAACAGGCGGTGCCGCCGCGCAATACGGCGGCGACCAATGGCCCGATCTTCGACGCCCGTGCGACGTGGTCGCCCGAGGATTATGAAAAACGCTTCTCGCGGCTGCACCAGCACATCCGGCAAGGTGATTGCTACCAGGGCAATCTGACCTTTCCCGTGCATGCGCAATGGTCAGGCGAGCCGCTGGCCGCCTTCGATGCGTTGACTGAACGTCAGCCGGTGAAATATGGCGCGCTGATCGCGCTCGGTGAACCCATCGTGCTGTCGCGCTCGCCTGAACTGTTCTTCGAGATCGACGCCGAGGGCATGATCGAGACGCATCCGATGAAGGGAACGGCGCCGCGCGGCGCCACCAAAGCCGAGGACGAACGGCAGAAGATCTTCCTGCGCAATGACGAGAAAAACCAGGCCGAAAACCGGATGATCGTCGATCTCCTGCGCAACGATATCTCGCTGATCAGCGAGGTGGGCACGCTGGACGTGCCGGCGCTGTTCCGCATCGAGACTTACCCGACCGTGCATCAGATGGTGAGCGACGTCAGGGCCAAATTGCTGCCGGGTCTCTCTATCCGCCAGATCTTTGCGGCGCTGTTTCCTTGCGGTTCGATCACCGGCGCGCCTAAGATCCGGGCCATGGAGATCCTGCGCGACCTGGAAGGCACGCCCCGCGATGCCTATTGCGGCGCCATAGGCTGGATCGCGCCCGGCGGCCCGATGCGCTTTTCCGTGGCGATCCGCACCATCTCGCTCTTTTCGGGCGGCGAGGCCGTCTACAATGTCGGAGGCGGCGTCGTCTTCGATTCGACGGCGCAGGAGGAGTATCAGGAGTGTCTGCTGAAAGCGCGCTTCGCGACGGGAACACCGCCGACTTTCAGTTGATCGAGACCATGCGCTGGGAACCCGGCTCGGGCTTCCTGCGCTTCGATCGTCATCTTGCGCGCCTCTATGGCTCGGCGGCGGAACTCGGCTTCCGCTGTGATCCAGGCACGGTCGGCGAGGCGCTGAGCAGCGCGGTCGGCGGTTCCGGCGTTGCCATGCGCACGCGCCTCGTCCTGTCGCACGATGGCGAGGTGACGGCCTCTGCGCAGCCTTATGAACCGCTCGCCGCCGACAAGGTCTGGATGCTGCGGCTGGCGCGGACGAGGCTCGATTCGAACGACACGCTGCTGCGCCACAAGACCAGCCGGCGACAGCTTTACACGCGTGCTCGTGCCGAACACCTCATCACGCAGGCCGACGAGGTGCTTATGGCCAACGAGCGTGGCGAGATCTGTGAAGGCACGATCACCAATGTCTTTGCCGATCTCGGCGACGGCGTGCTGGCGACGCCCCGGCTCGATTGCGGCCTGCTGCCTGGCGTATTGCGCGCGCAGCTTCTGGATGAAGGCCGCGCCCGCGAAGCGATCTACAGCTTGGACGATCTGAAATCCGCCAAGTCCCTGTTCGTCGGCAATTCGCTGCGCGGACTGATCCCGGCAAGACTGACCTGAGACATGACGTCCCCAAAACATACGCTGCCCACCCACACGCCCTATGACGGCTCGTCGAAACTGTTCAGCATCGGGCTGAAGCCGCTCGACCCGGCGGCCTGGATCGAGGTCGACGGCCATCTGCTGCCGTATCTCGCCGAAAAGCACCGGCTCTATGCCGAAATCCCAGAGCGCGTTTTCGTCGAGGAGGACGGCACGCGCGACGCCCAGCAGGAAGTGCTCGACTTGCTCGCTGCGCATCTCCCGGAGAGGTTCCCCGAAACCCATCGGCTCGGCGGATCAGGCGTCGAGGTGGCGGGCGCGGCGAGCCGTCTGCCTGCTTCCCTCGCCGATGCGCCGCTGGCCAAAGCCTCACTGCTCGTCCAGGAAGACCTGATCCTGATGCGCAGCAGTGACAGCGGCTGGCGGCTGGTCGCCGGCTCGCTCTGCTTTCCCTCCTCCTGGTCGCTCCTGGAAAAGTTCGGCAAGCCGCTGCAGGACATCCACGCGCCGGTGCCGGGTTTCGGCCCGGGCACGCGTCCGGCGGAACTCATCAACCGGATGTTCGATGGCCTCCAGGGGCAGGCCGTCGAGCGCTACAACTGGTCGATCCAGTCCGACAACGCGCTCTACCATCCGCTCTCCGACCTGCAGCGCATCGACCGCGCCACCAACCGGCCGTCGCGCTTTCCCGATGGCGACATCGACGCCCATGCCTTCATTCGCGTCGAGCGGCAAACCCTGCGCAAACTGCCTGTTTCACGCGATATCCTGTTCACCATCCGCATCCATCTCGACCCGCTCGCCGTGCTGGCCAGGCACCCTGATCGGGCGAAGCTCGCGGTGTCTTTCGCCGCCCAGCTCGAAGCACTCGATCTCGCCCAGCTCGACTACAAGGGCCTGACATCGGACCGTGATCGGCTGATGACGGTCCTTAACCACATGGCCAATGACGACTGATCGCTGGTTGGCGCTTTTCGCTGGTTTGTGACAATGATCTGTGATGTAGCGCATGGCCGCCGGGCAAAGATGCCCGGTTTTGTGTGTGCGTTTTCCCAGTTTCCTGGGCTTTGAAGGAGTGCTCGATAAAATGGCGAATGAAAACTGGCCCGTTTACGGTGAGATCAGCGGCCCTGTCGTGATGATCGGCTTCGGCTCGATCGGCCGGGGAACGCTGCCGCTGATCGAACGCCATTTCAAGTTCGACAAGTCGCGCATGACGGTTATCGATCCGCGCGACACCGACCGCAAGCTGCTCGACGAGCGCGGCATCACCTTCGTCCAGGAAGCGGTGACCGAGAAGAACTACAAGAAGCTCCTGACCCCGCTTCTGACCAATGGCGGCGGCCAGGGCTTTTGCATCAACCTGTCGGTCGATACCGGCTCGGTGGACCTGATGCGGCTCTGCCGCAAGCTCGGCGTGCTCTACATCGACACCGTCGTCGAGCCGTGGCTCGGCTTCTATTTCGACGCCAAGGCCGACAACGCCAGCCGCACCAATTACGCGCTGCGCGAGTCGCTGCTCAAGGAAAAGCACGACAAGCCCGGCGGCGCCACAGCGGTCTCCACCTGCGGCGCCAATCCAGGCATGGTCTCGTGGTTCGTCAAGCAGGCGTTGGTCAATCTCGCCACCGATCTTGGCCTGGAGTTCTCGGAGCCCGCGCAGGACGACCGCGAGGGCTGGGCCAAGCTGATGAAGAAGGCCGGCGTCAAGGGCATCCACATCGCCGAACGCGACACCCAGCGCACCAAGAAGCCGAAACCGATGGATGTGTTCTGGAACACATGGTCGGTCGAAGGCTTCATCTCCGAGGGCCTGCAGCCCGCGGAACTTGGCTGGGGCACACACGAGACATGGATGCCGAAGAACGCCAAGAAGCACAAGCACGGCTCGAAGGCAGCCATCTACCTGGAGCAGCCGGGCGCCAACACGCGCGTGCGCTCGTGGTGCCCGACGCCCGGCGCGCAATACGGCCTGCTGGTGACCCATAACGAGGCGATCTCTATCGCCGATTTCTTCACCGTGCGTTCGAAGAAGGGCAAGGTGCATTACCGCCCGACCTGCCACTATGCCTATCATCCCTGCAACGACGCGATGCTGTCGCTTGACGAGATGTTCGGCGCCGCCGGCAAGCCTCAGCCGGTGCATCATGTGCTCGACGAGAACGAGTTGATCGACGGCGTCGACGAACTCGGCGTGCTGCTCTACGGCCACGACAAGAATGCCTACTGGTACGGCTCGCAGCTGTCGCTCGCCGAGGCGCGCAAGCTGGCCCCCTACCAGAACGCCACCGGCATGCAGGTCACCTCGGCGGTGCTCTCGGGCATGGTCTGGGCGCTGGAGAATCCCGAGGCCGGCATCGTCGAAGCCGACGAGATGGACTACAGGCGGTGCCTGGAAGTGCAGTCCCAGTATCTCGGACCGGTCAAGGGCTACTACACCGACTGGACGCCGCTCGATAACCGTCCCGGCCTGTTCCCGGAAGACCTCGACCGGAACGACCCGTGGCAGTTCCGCAACATCCTTGTGCGATAGCAGCACCGCCCACCTGCCTCACTGCCTTGCAATCGCCCGGAAATCGGGCGATTGAAGGGATGCGGACCATAGCGATACGTATTCATCTGGACGCACGTCGCTCTGGAAACTTGGATGCACGCCTCGTGCTTGTCGAAAATCGATTTCCGATTTTTGGGCCGATGCGAGAGGAGAGGATTTTCACATGATCATTGCGCGCAAAATTCTTTCGATGAGCGTGGCGGGTGCCATTTCGGCGATGCTCGCCGCCTGTGCGACCAGCGGCCCCGATCAACCGCCGATGGCAGCGGCGCCGAAAGGCGTCGAGGGCTCGTGGATAGACGCCAAGGGCACCGGCCTGTCGACCTTCACCGGCGGCACCTTCACGACGGTAGCCACCGACACCGGCCAGAAGCTTGCCGACGGCAGCTACACGATGACCGGCGCCACATCGGTGCAGATCAACGGCACCTCGCTGATCCGCCAGACCGCGGTCAGCTTCAACTGCCTGATGGTGTCGACAAGCCAGCTCAACTGCACGAGCTCCAGCGGTCAGAATTTCGTGCTGACAAGGCGCGTCTGAACCCACGACCATTCGTTTTCCAAGGACGGCGGCTGGTTGGCCGCCGTCCTTTTTTGTGCCGGCAAAGGGTCCCGGATTCCGCTTGCGTCATCCGGAACGCGATGGGAACATGGCCAAAGCGCCGGCTGTTATGTTCCAGTCAAGCAAGAGCGCTAATGGCCTCTGATCAGCTTTCCGGGAGACGAAGATGAAGAAGCTTGCCGCCATTGCAGCCCTGTCAGCCTCAGCCCTCGGTCTGTCGGCCGGCGCGTCCTTTGCCGACTACACGCTGAACATCCTGCATATCAACGACTGGCACAGCCGCATCGAAGGCAACAACAAATATGAATCGACCTGCTCGGCGGACGAGGAGACCAAGGGCGAGTGCATCGGCGGCGCGGGCCGGCTGATCACCGCGATTGCCCAGGAACGCAAGAAGCTGGAAGGCCAGAACGTGCTGCTGCTCAGCGCCGGCGACAATTTCCAGGGCTCGCTGTTCTACACGACCTATAAGGGCAAGGTCGAAGGCGAATTCCTCAACGACATGAAGTTCGATGCCATGGCCCTCGGCAACCATGAATTCGACGACGGCGAGGCCGCCTTGGCGCCGTTCCTCGACATGATCAAGTTCCCCGTGCTCGGCGCCAATGTGAAGGCCAACGCGCAATCCAAGCTCGGCGACCGCGTCAAGCCATCTGTTGTCGTCGAGGTCGGCGGCCAGAAGATCGGCATCATCGGCGCGATCACCAACGACACGCCGGACCTCGCTTCGCCGGGTCCCAACGTCGCCATCGAGGACGACGTCAAGTCGATCACTGCCGAAGTCGAGAAGCTCAAGGGCGAAGGCGTCAACAAGATCATCGCCGTGACCCATATCGGCTACAGGCGCGAACGTGACGTCATCGCCAAGATCCCGGGCATCGATGTCGTCGTCGGCGGCCATAGCCATTCCCTGCTGTCGAACACCGACCCGAAGGCGGAAGGCCCCTACCCGACGATGGTCGACAATCCGGACGGCTACAAGGTGCCGGTGGTGCAGGCGGCCTCCTATTCGAAATATCTCGGCGAGTTCAAGGTGGTGTTCGACGACAATGGCGTCGTCAAATCGGCCAGCGGCGACCCGATCTATCTCGACAAGTCGATCACCCCCGACCCGGCCGTGCTCGCCCGCATCAAGGAGCTTGGGGCGCCGATCGAGGCGTTGAAGAACAAGGAAGTGGCCGAAACCACCGACGTCATCGACGGCAGTCGCGAGAGCTGCCGCACCCGCGAATGCGCGATGGGCAATCTCGTCTCCGACGCCATCCTCGACCGCGTCAAGGGACAGGGCGTCGAGATCGTCATCTCCAATGGCGGCGGCCTGCGCGCCTCGATCGACAAGGGCACCGTCACCATGGGCGAGGTGCTGACCGTGCTGCCCTTCCAGAACACGCTGGCGACCTTCCAGATTTCGGGCAAGGATCTGGTGGCCGGCCTCGAGGGCGGTCTCAGTCAGGTCGAGGACGGCGCCGGGCGCTTCCCCCAGGTCGCCGGCCTGAAATATTCCTTCGACAAATCCGTTGCGCCCAATGCCGGCCGGGTCAAATCGGTGGAGGTCATGGAAGGCGGTGCCTGGACGCCGATCAAGCCGGAGAAGGACTATCTGGTCGCCACCAACAACTATGTTCGCCAGGGCGGCGACGGCTACAAGGTCTTTGCCGACAAGGCCAGGAATGCCTACGACTACGGCCCCGGCCTCGAACAGGTG
>NZ_RZQA01001329.1:0-1068 GCF_004022915.1 Mesorhizobium sp. M7A.F.Ca.US.006.04.2.1 | reverse complement strand
AATTTCCTCCGTCCTGCGCGCGACAATGTCCGCACTTGCGGACGCGCGCAGGACTGCGGTTTATGCGCCGTTTTTCCTTTAGGCGCCGGCAGTCGCCGGCGCGACGTCCAGCGCGGCATTGTGGCCTTCGACCGCATCGTCCTGTCGGCAAACGACTCTATCGGTGTCACCCGGCAGCGGTCGCGCCAAACATTTCTTCGCAGCGCCACCTCACCATGCCATTGACTCTTCATTAGGAAGAGAACAAATGAGGAACATACCATCAGCATTTCGCGTTCAGGGGACAGATGAGTGCATCGGCGCCAAACGCTGCTATTTCCGATCATCGAAATCGCATTGCGCGTCTCGAAGGCGGCAATACGCGCGAAAGAGTGGTGCTCCCCTTCGGCATTTCCTTTATCGACAGCCACCTGCCTGGGGGCGGTGTGGCACTTGGCGCGCTCCATGAAGTTGCCGGTGGTGGCAATGGAGCGCTCGATGGCGCCGCCGCGTCGCTTTTTGCGGCGGGCATTGCGGCCAGAACCCAAGGCAAGGTGCTGTGGTGCGTGACGCGCCAGGATCTGTTTGCGCCGGCAATCGCCCAGGTCGGACTTCACCCCGACCGGGTGATCTATGTCGAAGCCGGTGACGACAAATCCTTGCTCGCCTGCTTCGAAGAAGGTTTGCGGCATGTCGGGCTTGGGGCTGTGGTTGCCGAAGTTGCCCGGCTCTCGATGACGGCGTCGCGACGTTTACAGCTAGCATCGGAAGGCTCCGGCGCGATGGGCATCGCGATCCGCCGCTGGCGCCGCCAGACCGAAGCCGCCGATTTCGGGCAGCCGACGGCGTCTGTTACGCGCTGGCGGGTTTCTGTCTTGCCGTCGCGACCGCTTCCCGTGCCAGGCGTCGGCCGGGCACGATGGCAACTTGAATTGATCCGATCACGTGGAGGGGAAACGCTCGATATCGAAGTGGAGGCTTGTGATGCAAAGGGTCGACTCGCTCTTCCTTCCAAGCTGGTCGACCGACCGGCTCAGAAGGAAATTGGGCGACGTCTCGCCGCCACCGGATAGACCCTTGGTGCTGGTC
>NZ_RZQA01001328.1:0-1068 GCF_004022915.1 Mesorhizobium sp. M7A.F.Ca.US.006.04.2.1 | reverse complement strand
CAGTTCTCCTTCGCCTGCGACGGCAGGAAGAAGCGCATCGATAGCCCAGCCGCCTACAAGACCGCCCAGGAGATCGCCATGGCCGTCACCGCCGGCAAGATCTTCATTCCGGAAGTCGGATCGTCGACCCACTACTATGCCCAATATGTCCATCCCGGCTGGGCGCGCACGATGCAGAAGATGACCAAGATCGGCCTGCATATCTTCTATCGGACCTATGGCGGCGGCTGGAGCTGAGTGCGGAGCAGCCGCTGATCCTTGATGTGGCGCGCAGCCGATCAAAGAGCCATTGCGCGGGGGATTCGCGCCATGCATCCTCGTCATCCTGGCGGGCACGATGTCGCACCTTCGTAATTCATTGATTTCATTGCCTAAAATACATGGCAATGAACTTCCGCCCGTGGCTTGACGGGCGCAAACCCTCTAACTATGTTGCCGGCGACTTTAGAAGCGGACGGACGGTGACGGTCTGACCGGGCAGGGGGGTTGCGATGGCCGACAAGAATGGGCCAGACGGAACCGGAGAAACCGGCCGCGGCAATCAGCATGAACCCGACATCCGCGACGACGATCTTGAGCGCCGCCGCCGTGACCTTGAAGCTTCGCTTGCGACAAGGCGGCCGGGCCGGCTCGAGGGGAAAGACGACGCGAAAGCGGGCAGTGTGGCCGGTTATGGTCAGGCGCTCAAACTCTCCAGCGAGTTTATCGCCGGGGTGGTGGTGGGTGCCGGCATCGGCTGGGTCATCGACCGTTTGGCGGGGACATCGCCATGGGGTCTGATCGTGTTTCTGCTGCTTGGTTTTGGCGCCGGAGTGCTCAATGTGATGCGTTCCGCCGGCGTCGTGGCAGAATTTGGACAGGGCGATAAATCGCGCCGTGGCCAAGACGACAAGAAATGACCGCGCACCATGTGCGGTAATGGTAACGAGGCCGTACGCGGCATTGACGGGGTTTGAACGTGGCAGCTGACAAGGTCGATCCGATCCACCAGTTCCATATCAACAAGCTGATTCCGATCGACATCGGCAGCTATGACCTGTCTTTCACCAATTCGGCGCTGTTCATGGT
>NZ_RZQA01001327.1:0-1070 GCF_004022915.1 Mesorhizobium sp. M7A.F.Ca.US.006.04.2.1 | reverse complement strand
GGATTGCTTTATGATGAGGCCGCACTCGATGCCGCCGAGGCGCTGACCTCGAGCTGGACGTATGAAGAAACGCTGGCGATGCGCAATGCCGTGCCGGAACAAGGCATCTCCGCACCGTTCCGCAACACCACGCTGCGCGAGATCGCGCGTGACGTGATGGTCATTTCCCGCATGGGACTGAAGAACCGTGGCAAGAAGAACCGCGACGGCTACGACGAGACCTCCTTCCTCAACACGTTGGACGAAGTGGTGGCGCGGGGCACCACCAGCGCCGAGGAGATGCTGTCGGCCTATCACACGCGCTGGGGCGGCTCGATCGAGCCGGTTTTCATGGAATACGCCTATTAACCCTCGGATTTGGCAAAGCTGACCGGCCGGCAAAAGTCGCTTCAATCGGAAGTGGAAACAAACTAGGCTTCTTCGGCGAGGATTTCCGGAGGAGACGCCGATGCCCACCTTGTTCGACATGCTGACGCAGGCCCAGAACGGCAATGGCATGCAGGCCCTTGCCCAGCAATACGGGCTTTCGATGCAGCAGACGCAAGCCGCGGTCGCTGCATTGCTGCCGGCCTTTTCGCAGGGGCTGCAACGCAACACCGCCGACCCCTATGGGCTCGGCGCCTTCATGACGGCGATGGCCAGCGGCCAGCACGCCAAGTATTTCGAGGACGCAACCCGGGCCTTCTCGCCGCAAGGCGTCGATGAGGGCAACGGCATTCTCGGGCACCTGTTCGGTTCGAAGGATCTGTCTCGCGCCGTGGCCAGCCAGGCGGCGCAAGCCAGCGGCGTCAATCAGCAGATCCTGCAGCAGATGCTGCCGGCGATCGCCTCGATGGTCATGGGCGGGCTGTTCAAGCAGACGGCAAACCAGATGCAGGCCGCCGGTGGTTTTGGCGGCGGCGGCAACAATCCGCTCGGCGAGATCATCGAGCAGATGATGCGGCAAGGCGGCGGCATGCAGGCCCCGGCGCCGCAGCCGCGCCAGGCGCCGCCGCCCCAGAACCCGATGGACAACCCGCTCGGCAAGGTGTTGCAGGACATGTTCGGCGGCGGCGCGGCTCAGCCACAGC
>NZ_RZQA01001326.1:0-1070 GCF_004022915.1 Mesorhizobium sp. M7A.F.Ca.US.006.04.2.1 | reverse complement strand
TCTATGAGGGGCTCGACTTCCAGGTCCGCCGCCGCGAGCGCTGGTGCATCATGGGCGTCAATGGCGCCGGCAAGTCGACGCTTCTGAAGCTGGTCGCCGGCGCTTCCGAGCCCGATACCGGCACGGTCGCGCGGGGCCCAAGTGTCAAGATGGGATATTTCGCCCAGCACGCCATGGAGGTGCTGGAAGGCGAGCGCACTGTGTTCCAGACACTGGAAGACGCGTTCCCCCAGGCCGGCCAGGCGCCGCTCAGGGCACTCGCAGGCTGCTTCGGCTTTTCCGGCGACGAGATCGAGAAGAAATGCCGTGTGCTGTCAGGCGGCGAGAAGGCGCGGCTGGTGATGGCGCTGATGCTGTTCGACCCGCCCAACCTTTTGGTGCTGGACGAGCCGACCAACCATCTCGACATCGCCACCAAGGAGATGCTGATCACGGCACTTTCGCAGTACGAGGGCACCATGCTGTTCGTCTCGCACGACCGGCATTTTCTGGCGGCGCTCTCCAACCGCGTGCTGGAGCTGACGCCCGAAGGCATCCACACCTATGGCGGCGGCTATACGGAATATGTCGAGCGGACGGGGCAGGAAGCGCCGGGCCTGAGGAGCTAACGGCTACCTCAGCGAGATGCTCATGCCGCTGAGGTCGGCGTTGACCTGCAGGCCGACCTGCCTGCCCGTCAATTCGAGCTGGGCGCCCTTGTCATTGGTCATGACGATCACCTGAGCCCCCTTGCCAAGCGCGCCGCCACCGCCCGCCGCACCGTAGACCCCGGTCACATCCCGCGCACGTTTGATGTGGCGCACGGTACCTCGGAAATAGGTCTTGGAAACGCCGAAGGCGAGACCGCCCGAGACGCCGCCGACCGAGATGGGATAGCGGCGGCCATGGAAGGTCAGCGTTCCTTCGCCTCCGGAGCCACCGACGAAGAAGGCCGCCTTGTAGACGGCGAAGCGGATGGTGCCGCTGTCGGCATGCGCGGCGCTGGCAAAGCCGATGCTTGCGGTGGCGATGGCGGCAACCGCGATGGAACGAAATCCGGATGAAATCTTCATGGTGAGAACTCCTCAATG
>NZ_RZQA01001325.1:0-1079 GCF_004022915.1 Mesorhizobium sp. M7A.F.Ca.US.006.04.2.1 | reverse complement strand
TTGCCATTTCGGGATTGGGGGTGGCGCTGGCGCAAGGGATCTACTGTGCCGAGGCGCTGGAGGACGGCCTACTTGTCAGGCCCCTCGCCCAGATGGTCGAGCTGCGCCAGCCCTATTGCCTGACGATCCCGGAGCGCAGCGCCAGACGCGATGTCGTGGACGCGTTTCGCCAGTGGCTGATCGACGAGTGCCGGCGCGCAGTCGGCTCGCCGGCACTGCGTTGACGTGACACGCGGCAATGGTCAGAGGTGCCCGCTCAATGCCTCAGCCATGTCCTTGTTTGTCGCCACGGGGATGATCTCGAATTCCACCAGATCCGCCCATTCGATGACCCAACGCTGCAGCAGCGTGACGTCATCGGCCTCCACCAGCAGGAAGCAGCGGCTCATGTCCGCCGCGATCCAGCTGTGGTGGACGAGCAGCTCGTCCGGTTTCAGGCGGCCGCGGTCGCGAAAGCGGCGATAGATCTCCTTGCGATCACAGCCGGTGAAGTCCTCGATCACGATAAATTGCATGTCCTACCCCCCGATCAAATTACCGCCCCGGCCGGTCCAATCGCTCCAGGAACCACTGCGTCAGCCGCACCCAGACCTCGTCCTTCTCACCGGAATCCTCCCAGCCATGGTCGAGGTTGGGATTGTCATTCACCTCGATGACGAAGACGCCGTCCTTGGTCTCCTTGAGGTCGACGCCATAGAGCCCGTCGCCGATGCAGCGCGCCGCCTTCACTGCCGTCTCGACGACATGCGCCGGCGTTTCCTTCAGCGTGAAGGTCTTGATGCCGCCCTGGTCGGGCTTGCCGTTGGCCTTGTGGTTGACGATCTGCCAGTGCTTCTTGGCCATCAGATAGTGCACGGCAAACAGCGGCTGGCCGCCGAGCACGCCGACACGCCAGTCATATTCGGTCGGAATGAATTTCTGCGCGATCAGAAGGTCGGAATCCTCCAGCCATTCGGTGGCGAGCGTCTTCAGTTCCTCGACGTTGGCGCATTTCTTGACGCCGCGCGAGAACGACGAATCCGGGATCTTCAGCACCAGCGGAAAGCCCAGCGTCTGCTCCGGCAGTTCGAGATCCGAGG
>NZ_RZQA01001324.1:0-1080 GCF_004022915.1 Mesorhizobium sp. M7A.F.Ca.US.006.04.2.1 | reverse complement strand
GGGTTGACCGCGCCGTCCTTGACCAGCCACAGCCGGTCGGCGGTTGCCTCGCGCAGATGGCGATCATGCGAGATCAGGATGACGGCGCCAGGGAATTCGTTCAACGCATGGATCAGCGATTCGCGGCTGTCGATGTCGAGATGGTTGGTCGGTTCGTCGAGGATGAACAGGTTCGGCCCCTCGAAGGCCGACAGGCCCATCAACAGTCGTGCCTTCTCGCCGCCCGACAGATCCTTGGCGGCGGTGTTCATCTTCTCGGTGGTGAGGCCGAACTGGGCGACGCGGCCGCGTACCTTCGATTCCGGCGCCTCCGGCATCAACCGGCGGACATGCTCGTAGGCGTTTTCGTCCGGCCGCAGATCGTCGAGCTGATGCTGAGCGAAGATCGCCACCTTCAGCCCGGGCGCCACCGTCATGGTGCCGCTCTCCTGCTTCAACCGGCCGGACAGCAATTTGGCGAAGGTCGACTTGCCGTTGCCGTTGGCGCCGAGCAGCGCGATGCGGTCGTCGGCGTCGATGCGCAGCGTCATCTTCTTAAGGATCGGCTGCCCCTCGGTGTAGCCGACATTGACGTTGTTCAGCGCCACGATCGGCGAGGCCACCGTCTTCACCGGCTCGGGGAAGGAGAACGGCCGCACCGAATCGTTCACAAGGGCCGCGATCGGCTTCATTTTTTCCAGTGCCTTGATGCGCGACTGTGCCTGTCTCGCCTTGGAGGCCTTGGCGCGGAACCGTTCGACGAAGGATTCCATGTGCTTGCGCGCGGCTTCCTGCTTGACGCGGCCCTTCTCCTGCAATTCCTTCTGCTCGGTGTATTGACGCTCGAACTGGTCGTAGCCGCCGCGCCAGAAGGTCAGCTTCTTCTGGTCGAGGTGAACGATCGAGTTGACGGCGCGGTTGAGCAGGTCGCGGTCGTGCGAGATCAAAAGCACGGTGTGCGGATATTTCGACACGTAGTTTTCCAACCACAGCGTGCCTTCAAGATCGAGATAGTTGGTCGGCTCGTCGAGCAGCAGCAGATCGGGCTCGGCAAACAGCACCGCGGCGAGCGCCACGCGCATGCGCCAGCCGCCGGAAAAG
>NZ_RZQA01001323.1:0-1094 GCF_004022915.1 Mesorhizobium sp. M7A.F.Ca.US.006.04.2.1 | reverse complement strand
CCCCCCCCCCGCCTGTACGGGCAGCAGCAGGTAGCGAGTCATCACGTCCGGATCGGACTTGAAGGCCTGGCCTGCGACGGCCGCCACGCCATAGGTATCGCGGGTGCTGACATACAGCATGATTCCGACGACCAGGCAGCCCAGAACAACGAAGGCCGCAAAGGGTGAAATGAAGTGGAGGTAGCGCCCGATGATGGGGACCAGCAGGGTCAGCAGGAGCGACAGAACGAGGATCAGCCCGTAGAAGAGCTGCGTCACAAAGGCTTGCGTGGACCCGAAATTGAACGTGGCAAGAACATAGCCGATAAGAAAGAGGTTGACCGCGCCCAGCAACCCCCCTGCCACGCCACCGCGTCCACCGGACAGGCTGACCCCGCCCAGCACCAGGGCGGTCACCGCCGTCAGCGTCATGGTGGTGCCCTGCGTCGGATCTCCGGACGAGATCAGCGCGGTATAGCAGATCGCGCCCAAGCCAACGAAGAGGCCGGCGATGACGTGGGCACCGATCCGCACCACATTGATCCGGACGCCGCTCGTATAGGCCGCACGCTCATCGTAGCCCATCAAACGCAAATTCGCGTAGAACGAGGTCATGGTGAACAGCAGCCAGGCCGCTATAGCCAGCAATACTATCAGCAAGATCGGTGAAAAGATCGTGTTGCCGAGGCCCCAGGACGACATCCAGTCCGGTGCGGTGCCGCCAGGTCTTGGGAGGATGACGAGATTGATGCCGGTCAGGGCCAGAAAGCCACTGAGCGCCACAATGATCGGCTGGACGCGCACGAAAATGATGATGAGGGCAAAGAAGAGCTGATAGAGAACGCCAATCCCCAGGGCGACCAGAAAGACGCCAAAGGGACCCGTGACGATGCCAAGGCCGTTGAGCTTGACGATCGTGACGTTGATGAAGGCGAGCAACGGTCCGACCGCAAGGTCGACTGTCCCACGTCCTGCCACAGCCAGAGCCATAAGCGAGAATGTCGCCAGAATCAGGGGCGCCGACACGATGATGGCGCTGCCGAACCCCGACAAGGAGACAAGGTTCGGCCCCCTGATGACCGCGGTGCTCCTGAGCACCGCGGTCATCAGGGGGC
>NZ_RZQA01001322.1:0-1096 GCF_004022915.1 Mesorhizobium sp. M7A.F.Ca.US.006.04.2.1 | reverse complement strand
ATATTTTTCTGCTCCTGCTGTGCGACAAGCGTTGTCGGCAAATCGACAGGTCAGACCCGTCAGGCTAAACAGGACGCCATGTTGACCATCGGCAAGCGCGACGCAAGCGGCACGACCGCAGGGGAGGCTGACCACGAACCGCGCGTGGCGATCGGCGAGGAGGACGGCGTTCTTGGCTGCGCTTTCTCCGGAATCTGGACGACACGGACCGTTGCACTCGTCGACGCCGACATGCGCAAGATCGAAAAGCGAAGCGGCTTCAAAACCTTGGCGCTCGATGTTTCCAAGATCGAGAAGATGGACACTGCCGGCGCCTGGCTGATCGACCGGCTGGTCAGCGCCTTCGAGAAGAAGGGTGTCGAAATCCAGATGCAAGGCCAGAGCGAGATCGCTTCGATCCTGCTCGAAGCTGTCGGCGAGGCCGTGCGGCGCGAACCCGAATCCGGCCCGGTGCGACCGCCCAACATCGTCATTCGCGCGCTGGAGGCGGTTGGCCGCCGGGTCTACGAGATGCGCGACGATTTTCTCGCGTCGATGAACATCCTCGGCGCCACCATCCGTGGCGCGCAGATGAAGCTCGGCCGTGGCCATGCCGTCAACCCGGCGGCGATTTTCAACCAGATCGACCGTATGGGCGTCGGCGCCATTCCGGTGGTGGTGCTGATGTCGGCGATCGTCGGCGCCATCGTTGCCCAGCAGGGCGCCTATCAGCTCAGCTATTTCGGCGCCGATATCTTCGTCGTCGACCTCGTCGGCGTGCTGATCCTGCGCGAACTCGGCGTGCTGATGACGGCGATCATGATCGCCGGCCGCTCCGGCAGCGCGATCACCGCCGAGATCGGCTCGATGAAGATGCGCGAGGAGGTCGACGCGCTGAAGGTCATCGGACTTAACCCGATCGGCGTCCTGGTCTTTCCGCGCCTTGTGGCGCTGGTCATCGCCTTGCCGTGCCTGACCATCATCGCCAATTTCGCCGCACTCGGCGGCGGCATCCTGGCTGCCTGGCTCTATTCCGACATTCCACCCGCCGCCTTCATCGACCGGCTGCGTGTCGCCATCGATCTCAGCACCATCTTTGCGGGCCTGATCAAGGCGC
>NZ_RZQA01001321.1:0-1098 GCF_004022915.1 Mesorhizobium sp. M7A.F.Ca.US.006.04.2.1 | reverse complement strand
GTATCGAGCAATCCGCTTGCGCCGGCTCGCCATAGCAGGCGAGGACGGCAAGGTCGCCGGCGGCAAACGCACGCGAGCACATTGCAAGCGACATCCGCGAACGCGGCGCCGACTGGTCAGCCTCCGCCTCGGTGCCCGCATATGTCCGCGAGTCGAGCAGCGCCTACGCCACGAAATGAGCAGAACGCCTTACGAGCATCGACCGCCGGCTGCTGCGCATGCGCGATGATGAGGCATGGTCTCGCAGCGGACCCGTTCCGACAGATGCTGCACCAGGGACGAGGCGACCTTATCCAACAAGGCACCACTTGCGCTGTTTGTGGAGACGAGCGTCGGCTGCATCCATGCGGCTGCTTGAGTGGTGAAGACTCTGAACGACGGTTCCTACGGCGCTGCCGGCGCAATCGGCTGCTTGGGGGACGCGTGACGCAGTCAAAGCTCCCCTTGCCAAGCACGGAGCAGGCGAGTGAGAGAGCAGATGAATAGGCGTGTCGCCAATATTTTTGCATTGCTCTAATCGATTATAGTTGTGAGGAGCAATTTGAGACCATTTACTTGCGGCTCAAGTCACCCATAAAAGAAGGCAAGCACCGATTCGGTAGCTTATCCCCTGTCTTTCGCGTACTCGCGGCCGTGGCGCCGGGTGAACGATTGAAGACCGCCGGTCTCACTCGCAGGTGGGCGCCAGGGCGTGGGGCGGTTGGCAAGCCACAGGAGTAGGACAATGTCGAAGGATTCGGGTAAGGGCGATAATCACGGCGGCGGACCGGGCAAGATCGAGATCACGGTGGTGGTGAACGGCCAGCCCACGCAGGTCGAAGCCAATCCCAACCAGCCGCTTCACGTCATTCGTACCAAAGCCCTTGAGAACACGCAGAATGTCGCCCAACCAGCCGAGAATTGGGAATTCAAGGATGAGGCCGGCAACTTGCTCGATGTCGACAAGAAGCTTGGCGACTTCGGTTTCCCGAATACTGTGACCCTGTTCCTCAGCCTGAAGGCGGGCGTCGCAGGTGCCTAAACACCAAAGTGTGGATCCGGAGGTCTCCCGAGCGAAGTTTGATCGGGAGATCGGCCGGTTCCGGCCATATGCTGATG
>NZ_RZQA01001320.1:0-1099 GCF_004022915.1 Mesorhizobium sp. M7A.F.Ca.US.006.04.2.1 | reverse complement strand
AACATGAACGGAGTCCACTGCCAGACATCAGAGATGATCAGCGAGACATAAAGCCATGGGCGCTCGGTCATCCAGCCGATCGTCACCTCCTGCCCCAACAGTTGCGTCAGGATGTAGTTGGTTGGCCCGAAAGGCCGCTGAAGCAGCAGCGTCCACGCTTGGCCGACTATCACCGGGCTGATGAAAAGCGGCACGATCAGGATCGACATGACGACACCGCGCCCCGGAAAGCTGCGCACCATGGTGAGCGCCACCAGAAGGCCCAGCACGAATTCGATGGCGACGCTGATGCTCGACAGGCAGGCCGTCAGCAAGAGCGACCACCGTGCCACGGGATCGAACACCACCCGCTCGAAGTTTTTCAAGCCGACAAAGGCGTGGCCCGGCACCTGGAAGTCGTAGTTGATGAAGGACACGACCAGTGAGAACAGCAGCGGATAGATCGACAGCGCCAGTATCAACAGCACCGCGGGCGCGACCAGAAGCCATTTGAAGTGGCGGTCCGCCCACTGTGCGAGGGTCGAAAGCCGAGGCGGGGCGCCGGTGGTCGTCATGCGACTGATCGTGGTGGTGTGCGGCATCGATTTATTCCAAAGATCGCCACGCGGTTGAGCCAGGGTGTTGCGAGCGAAGCGCCCGCAACACCGGTCTGGTGCTAGAAACCCGGCTCCCCTCCAGGCGAGTCTCAGAGGGTGACTGCCATGCCAAGCTTCTCCACTGTGTTGTCAGCGGTGGCGCCGGGCAGTTTCAGGAACTCGGTGTAGAATGCCTTTTGCGACTCCATCCCGAGCCGATCGGTCGTCTCGTTCCACTCGGCGGCCGCTGTTTCCAGCGATGCTTTCGGATCCGCACCAGCCCACACTGCGGTGCACATGCGGTCGATGCTCAAGAAATAGTCCTGCGCACCTGGCATGATCGGGTCGAGCAGGCCGACATTCGCCGAGTTGTTGAGGTTGGCCAGGTACTCCTTGGCGCTCGGGAACAGTGCTCCATAGAGCTCCGACTTGAAATGCGAAATGCGGTATGGGTCGCGCAGCGCATAGGGCAACATGCAGCGCGCCAGTGAGACGGGAGGCGAGCAGGCCCACTGCATGAACAG
>NZ_RZQA01000131.1:0-10019 GCF_004022915.1 Mesorhizobium sp. M7A.F.Ca.US.006.04.2.1 | reverse complement strand
AACCAGAAGAAATCGAGCGGTGCGGTGCTGGCAGGCGCGGTCATGTCTGGCACAGTCACGGGCGGATCTCCTGGAGATATGGGTGCGAACGCAAATGGCGCCGGGCGTTCTCACCCGGCGCCGTCAGGGGACAAGTCAGTTGCCGGGTGCCGTCCACACCGCGTCGGAGATGCGGACCGCGTTCGGGATCAGCCCGAGCTTGAAGAAGCGGTCTGCGGTCGCCTGCTGGCCGGCGATGATCTCGTCGGTGATCGGGAAGACGCCGAATTTGGTGCGGTTGGCGGCGATGATCTGCGCGTCGAGCGGCACGCCGGTCACCTCATGCAGCGCCGCGGCCACCTTGTCGCGGTTCTGGTCGGCCCATTTCGCCGCCTCGCCCAAGGCTGATATCGTTGTGGTGACGGTTTCGGGATGCGCCTTGGCGAAGTCCTTGTTGGCGAGGAAATAGGTGTTGACCTTCAGCACCTCGCTGGAGCGGGCCAGCACACGCGGCTGGTAGCGGGTTTCGGCGATGGCGAAGAACGGATCCCAGACGGTCCAGGCATCGATCTGGTCGCTGGCAAAGGCTGCGGCCGCATCCGCCGGGCTGAGATAGACCGGCGTGATCTGGTCGAACGGGATGCCGGCCTTCTCCAGCGCGGCGACGAGCAGATTGTGCGCGCTGGTGCCCTTGCCGACACCGACGCGCTTGCCCTTGAGATCGGCGACCGACTGGATCGGCGACGCCGGCTTGACGAAGATCGCCTCGCCCTCGCCATTCGACGGCAGCGCTGCGGCATAGACGATGTTGGCACCGGCCGACTGGCCGAAGATCGGCGGCGCGTCGCCGGTCCAGCCGACATCGATGGCGCCGACATTGAGCGCCTCGACCAGCGGCGGACCGGCGGTGAACTCGACCCACTTGACCGTCACGCCCTTGTCTTCAAGTGCCTTCTCGATCACCTGCTGCTGCCTGGCGATCACCGGCAGGCCGGTCTTCTGATAGCCGATGCTGAACTGCTTCAGCTCCTGCGCCGTGGCGCCGGACGACACGGCAACCGTCGCCGCCAGCAGGCCGATGCCGAAAACACGTCTCGTTAGATTGAACATTGATCCCTCTCCTTCGCTGCGGATCGGCGCCGGAAATGGCCTCGCCGGTTGGAAGATGGATGAGGCTAGGTAATTCTATAAATTTAGTAGAGGAATGATTTTGCGAGTTAGAGGGGAGAATGGGAATTATCTTCTTTGGCTACCTGGAATTCGCCATCCTGGGGTCTGCGCTGCGTCGCTTCGCTCCTTGCTCCGCCCTAGGATGACGAAGACGCGGGGGCTAGTGCCAATCGCCAATCCCCTCACTGCGACCAGTACTGCCAGGCCCAGTAAAAACTCTCGTCGCGTGGCGGCAGGCGGTCGCGCTCGGCGTCCCAGCGGACCGGCGTTGGCGATTTCGGTTGCTGTTCAAGCGGCTGGCTTTCCCTGGTCCAGGCGAGAAGCCAATTGCCGGCTTGGGCGAACAGCACGGCGGTGGAATGGGTCATCGGCATTCTCTCCTGCTCTTCTGGTTCCCAATCATTCGCGTCCCGCCCACGGGACGAGCACGCGCTCGATCCTGCGGAGGGTGAATTCCAGCACGAAGGCAATGGCCGCGATCACCAATATGCCCATCACCACCACGTCGGTGACGAGGAACTGGGCGGCCGACTGGATCATGAAACCAAGCCCGCGCGTCGCCGCCACCAGTTCGGCGGCGACCAGCGTCGACCAGCCGGCGCCGAGCGCGATGCGCAGGCCGGTCAGGATCGCCGGCAGTGCGCTCGGCAGGATGACATGGCGGACCACTTGGCGCTGAGTAGCACCCAGTGAGCGCGCCGCATTGATGCGTTCCTGCGAAACGCCGCGAACGCCGGACGCGGTCGACAATGCCACCGGCGCCAGCATGGAAATAGTGATCACCAGGATCTTCGACGGTTCGCCGATGCCGAACCAGATGACGACCAGCGGCAGGTAGGCGAGCGGCGGGATCGGCCGCAGGAACTCAAGCAGCGGATCGAAGATGCCGCGCCCGATCGTGCTGATGCCGATGGCGAGCCCAACCGGCACGCCGACGAGGATGGCGGCGACCAGCGCGGCGAAAACCCGGCCCAGGCTGGCGATCGCATGCTGCAGCAGCGTCGCATCGACGAAGCCGTCGCGGGCGACGGTGATGAACTTGTTCCACACCGCAACCGGCGAGGGCAGGAACACTGGCGACACCAGTTGCAGGCGGGCCGACAGCGCCCACAGCGCCAGCACCACCAGGATGGTCATCACGCTGACCGCGCGCGCGGAAACGCCTTTGCGTTTCGGGCTGGACCGCGACCACGGCACCGACAGGCCGTCGGCCTCGTCGACCTTGTGTCCCGGCCGCTCGGTGTAGGAGGTAACGGTCATGCCGCCTCTCCTTCGAAGATCGCGTCGGTTAGTTCGCCGCGCGCCGCGGCGAAGGCCGGGTCGGCCTTGATGGTGCGGACGGCCTCGCCCGATGCGTAGCGCCTGGAGAAGCCGGGTTCGAAAGTTTGCACCACGCGGCCCGGGCCAGGCGCCAGCACGACGATGCGGGTGGCCAGCACCAGCGCCTCCTCGATGCCATGCGTCACCATCAGCACGCCGACATCGCTTGCCGTCCACAGATCGAGCAGCGTCGTCTGCATGCGCTCGCGCGTCAGCGCATCGAGCGCGCCGAGCGGTTCGTCGAGCAGCAGGAATTCGGGTTCGGCGGCGAGCGCCCGAGCCAGGCCGACACGCTGGCGCATACCGCCGGAAAGCTCCCAGATGCACTTGTCGCCGGCGTCGGCGAGCTTCACCAGCGCCAGCAGCTCATCGGCGCGCCGCGCCCGCTCGGCCGGAGCGACACCGCGCAGCCTGAGCGCGAAGGCAACGTTTTCGCGCGCCGTCAGCCATGGGAACAAAGCATCGTTCTGGAACACCACCGCCCGGTCCGAGCCAGGTGCTGTGATCGGCTTGCCGTTGATTGAAGCCGTACCGCGCGCCGGCGCGATAAGGCCGGCGGCGACGTTGAGCAGCGAGGTCTTGCCGCAGCCGGAACGGCCGACCAGCACGACGAAATCGCCCTTGGCGACATCGATCGACACCCGCTCGACGGCAGGCGCTGCCTGGCCGTCATAGTGGATCGAGACCTTGTCCAGTACGAGATGGGGGTCGAGCACGAGATGCGGCATGGATGCCTCGCGGTTCGTTGAAATCCGACTGCCCCGGCCCTCGTCAGCGGTTCCGGGGCAGTCAGCACGCGGCGTTAGGGAAAAAGATCCGCGCGCGTTCAGAGCAATTCCAGGAAAAGTGTGAAGCGGTTTTCCGTCCGGAATTGCGTTAAGCGAGTACTAGTTCGAGGCGAGCGCCTCGGTGACGTATTTCGACGATACGTATTTCGAATAGTCGGGAAGCACGGCGTCGATCTTGCCTTGCTCCTTGAGGAAGGTGGATGTCGCTTCGACCGCCTTGACCGTGCCGCCGCCGAGGAATTTGTCGGAGGCCTGCTCTTCCAGCGTCGGGAAGACATAGCCCTTGAGCAGCTGCGGCACTTCTTCCAGCTTGGCGCCGGTGAGTTTGGCGATCGCGGCCGCCTGCGGCGACGATACCGACCAGGCTTCGGGCTTGGCGAGGAACTCGGCATATGCCGCGCCCGTCACCTTGACGAAGTCGCGCACCGCTTCCGGGTTCTTTTCGGCGAAGTCGGTGCGCACGATCCAGGCGTCGAAGGTCGGCGCGCCCCAGGCGGCGACCTGCGAGGAATCCACCACCACCTTGCCCGTCGTCTTGATCTGGCCGAGCGCCGGATCCCAGACATAAGCGGCGTCGATGTCGCCGCGCGAGAAGGCGGCGGCGATTTCCGGAGGCCGGAGATTGAGGATCTCGACCGACTTCGGATCGACGCCCTCATGCTTCAGTGCTGCGAGCAGGCTGTAATGCGTCGTCGAGACGAACGGCACGGCGACCTTCTTGCCGGCGAGATCGGCGATTTTCTCGATGCCGGCGCCGTTGCGTGCCACCAGCGCCTCGGATTCGCCGATCAAGCCGACGATGAAGATGGTCTGGATCGGCAACTCGCGGCTCGCCGCCGCCGCCAGCGGGCTCGAGCCGACATAGCCGATATCGACCGAACCGGAAGCGACCGCGGCGATGACATCGGCGCCGGAATCGAATTTGCGCCAATCAATGGTGGCCTTAGTCGCCTTTTCATAGGCGCCGTCGGCCTGCGGCACTTTCGAGGGTTCGACCACCGTCTGGTAGCCGATGGTGATCTTGAGGTCGTCGGCCAGGGCCGGGCCGAGGAAGGCCGCGCCGGCAAGTGCCGCTGATGAGAGGAGAACAATGCGTCGCGAAATGATGGACATGAAGGGCTCCTGAAAAGAGAAAAACCGGAATGCTTCATAATAGTCAGCTAATTCTATGGTTCTTGTAGAGTTAAATCCTTCCAACCAAGGCGGGCTTGTTAGAAAAAAGCTGTCGATGGTGAGGTGGTGAGGCGGATAGGGTGGTTGCGGTGGGGCAGAGTGTCGCCACAGGGCAGGCCTTTCGACGCCGGCGGGCCAGCGCCCCCCTCTGTCCCACCGACCTCTAACCTCCTGAACTGCGGTGATGGCTCCGCCTACGCCCACCGCGAACTAGAATTCCCGCTTCCGGCCTCTTCCAGGCAAATTCATGCCTCAAACAACCGCCGATTTGACAACCCATTCCGCGTGTTCGAGGGTAAGTATAGTAATCTTATCGACATTGAGACTGGAGGCGACGATGAGCAGTCACCATATCGCGATGATCGCGCCCCCAAACTCGTGCGCTTTTGTATCCCTGTGGGCACAAAGGCTGGTCAAAATGGCCCGCGCGGCTTGAAAACGAAGCAAAATCAGCAGTTCTCGGCTTGTACATCATGTCACTAGAATTTATGTGTCATGCGGGCTTGGACGCGGCGGCAACGCACGCCAGGCGTTTTGCAACCGATGGTTCCATGCCGTCGCATGCCAGAGAAAATTTGATCTCATGCTCACCAAAAAAGGTAAGTACGGCCTCAAGGCGCTTGTCCACCTCGCGCGATTGCCGGCCGGGCAGCTCGCCTTCGTCAACGACGTCGCCACCGGCAACAACATCCCGAAGAAATTTCTCGACGCCATCCTGGGCGAGTTGCGCAATGCCGGCTTCGTCCAGAGCCGCAAGGGCAAGGATGGCGGCTATCGCCTGGCGCGGCCCGCCGACGAGATCAAGGTCGGCCATGTCGTGCGCGTCCTCGACGGTCCGCTGGCGCCGATCCCCTGTGCCAGCCGCACCCAGTACCAGCGCTGTGAAGATTGCAACGAGGCGACATGCCAAGTCCGACATCTGATGCTCGAGGTCCGGCAGGCGATCGCCGAGGTGCTCGATCAGCGCAGCCTCGCCGAAATGCGCGATATCTCTCTCGACGACCTGTCGGTCGGCATCGGCGATCTGCCGGTCGCGGTGAAGGTCCAGGCCTGACACTGGCGCTGCGCAGAGCGAAGGCATGCCTATGACCGGGCGCGCCAACTCCATCATCATTGTCGGTGGCGGCGCCAGCGGCGTCGTGCTGGCCGCGCATCTCCTGAAGTCGCCCAATCCCGACCTGCGCGTCACGCTGATCGAAAGGCGCCCGCATTTCGGTCAGGGCATCGCCTATTCGACGCTGCTGTCGGCGCATGTACTGAATGTCAGCGCCGCCGGCATGAGCGCCTATGCCGACGATCCCGGCAATTTCTGGCGCTGGCTTCAGGAACGCGGCCTGGCAACGGCTGAGGAGGCGCCCTTCTATGCGCCACGCAGCATCTATGCCCGCTATCTCGGCGAGTTGCTGGTCGATCTGGAAGCGCGGGAAAAGCAGAGCGGTCGGCTTCGGCTGATCCGCGAGGAAAGCCTCTCGATCACGCCCACCGCCTCCGGCGTCGAAGTGGCGCTGGCCAACGGCACCAGCGTGGTTGCGCATCTCGCCGTGCTGGCCACCGGCCACGACGAGGAGCCGGCGCAAGGCCATGCCATCAGGATGGGATCGGAAGCCGACACAGCACTTCCGCCCGGCGCCGGCGTCATGGTGCTGGGCACCGGCCTCAGCATGGTCGATGCTTTCCTGGCGCTGGAGCAACGCGGCCATCGCGGCGACATCATAGCTGTGTCCAGGCGCGGCCTGCTGCCCTCGCCGCATCGCAAGGGCAATCCGATCAAGCTCGACGTCGCCGACATTCCGCTCGGCACGCAGCTCTCCTATTTCGTCGGCTGGTTCCGCGACCTGATCAAGGAAAACCAGAAGGCCGGCATCGACTGGCGTGACGTCGTCGACGGGCTGCGGCCGTTCAACCAGAAGATCTGGCAGAACTGGCCGCCTTCCGCCAAGCGCCGCTTCGTCGAGCACACCAAGGCCTGGTGGGACATCCACCGCCATCGCATGGCGCCCGAGGTCTACGCCCGTATCACCGAGGCCGTGCAATCCGGCCGCATCCGCCTGGTCGCCGGCCGCGTCGTCGACATTGCGCGCAACGGCGAATTCACCGTCCAGGTCCAGTCGCGTCACACGCAGCGTCTCGAGACCTTCGAGGTCGCCCGCATCTACGATTGCTCTGGCATCGTGAGGGACATCTCGACCTCGTCGAACAGCGTCGTGCGCTCGCTGGTCGACCGCGGCCTGGCAAGGCCGGATCCGCTGCGCATCGGCCTCGACGTATCGACCAAATGCGAGATCATCGCCGGCGACGGAACCGTTTCGGCCAAGATCCTCGCCGTCGGCCCGCTGACGCGCGGCACCTTCTTCGAGATCGACGCCATCCCCGATATCCGCGTGCAGTGTGCGAGGCTGAGCAAGCAGCTGCTGGGCTAGGCTGTGTCGTAGATGATGCCGGCCTGCAAATGGCGGCTTCCTGTGCTTCCGGTGCTCACGTACCCAAAAGTACGCTCCGCTCCGGTTCTCGGAATCTGCCATTTTCGGCTCGCCTGACCTGAATCTCAACACACCCTCCAAGCCTTTGAGGCACAAACCGGAATTTCATTCCGCATCTGGCCGGTTGATTGGCACGATCTATCTTCTTTCCGACTGCAAAGGGCTGGAAAAGAGGCTACGCTGCCGCCCTGCCCAGAGGCGGTCGCTTGGTCATGGAGCATCGATATGAGCGAGCATGAGATCGCCGCACTGGACAGTGCCCCCTCGGAAGCCGAATTGTCCCGCCTGCGTCCGCCCTACAAGTCGGTGCTCGACCTGATCGGCCAGACGCCGGTGGTCGAGCTGACCAAGTTCGACACCGGCAAATGCCGACTGTTCATCAAGCTCGAAAGCCAGAATCCCGGCGGCTCGATCAAGGACCGCATCGCGCTGTCGATGATCGCCGCGGCTGAAAAGCAGGGCAAGCTCAAGCGCGGCGGCACCATCGTCGAGGCGACCGCCGGCAACACCGGGCTTGGTCTCGCCCAGGTCGGCATCCCCAAGGGCTACCGCATCGTGCTGGTCGTGCCCGACAAGATGTCGCGCGAAAAGATCCAGCACCTGCGCGCGCTCGGCGCCGAAGTGCGCATGACGCGCTCCGATGTCGGCAAGGGCCATGCCGAATATTACCAGGACATGGCCGAGAAGATCGCGGCGGAAACGCCCGGCGCCTTCTATGCCAACCAGTTCGCCAACCCGGCCAATCCGCTGGCGCATGAAACCACCACCGGCCCCGAGATCTTTTCGCAGCTCGACGGTGATGTGGATGCCGTGGTGGTCGGCGTCGGCTCGGGCGGCACGCTGACCGGGCTTGGCCGCTACTTCGCAAAAGTGTCGCCGAAGACCGAAATGGTGCTGGCCGATCCGGTCGGCTCGGTGCTGGCGCCGCTGATCAAGACCGGCAAGATGGAAGAGGCCGGCAGCTGGACCGTGGAAGGCATCGGCGAGGATTTCGTGCCGCCCAATGCCGATCTGTCGCTGGTCAAGAAGGCCTATTCGATCCCCGACAAGCAGAGCATGCTGGCGGTGCGCGACCTCTTGTCCAAGGAAGGTATTCTTGCCGGCTCATCCTCGGGCACGCTGCTGTCGGCGGCGCTGCGCTATTGCCGCGAGCAGACGGTGCCCAAACGCGTCGTCACCTTCGTCTGCGACAGTGGCAACAAGTATCTGTCGAAGGTGTTCGACGATTTCTGGCTGGCCGAGCAGGGGCTGGCCGAGCACGAGCAGCATGGCGATCTGCGCGACCTGGTGATGCGCTCGCACCGCACCGGCGACACCGTCTATGTCGGCCCGGACGAAAGCCTGCTCAATGCCTATGGCCGCATGCGCCGCTCCGATGTCTCGCAGCTGCCGGTGCTCGACAACGGCAAGCTCGTCGGCATCGTTGACGAAAGCGACATACTGGCCAAGGTCGACGGCCCTTATGACGGCCGCTGGGAGCGCTTCAACGGCCCGGTGCGCACGGCCATGACCTCCAACCTGCACACGCTGCAGGCCAGCCAGACGCTGGACGCGCTGCTGCCGGTGTTCGACCGCAACGAGGTCGCCATCATCTTCGACGGCGACGAATTCGTCGGCCTGATTACCCGCATCGATCTGATCAACCATCTGAGGCGCGCACGATGACCAGCAGCACCCCGCCAGCCGGCAAGAACCGACTGGCTTTTTCGACGCGCACCATCCATGGCGGCCAGAGCCACGACCCGCTGACCGGCGCGGTAATGGTGCCGATCTACGCCACCTCGACCTATGGCCAGCAATCGCCCGGCGTGCACAAGGGCTTTGAATATGCCCGCAGCCAGAACCCGACGCGCTTTGCTTTCGAGCGCGCGGTGGCCGACCTCGAAAGCGGCTCGGCCGCCTTCGCCTTCGCGTCCGGGCTGGCGGCGATCGCCACCGTGCTGGAGCTGCTCGATTCCGGTGCGCATATCGTTGCCACCGACGACATCTATGGCGGTTCCTTCCGGCTGATGGAGCGGGTGCGCAAACGCTCGGCCAATCTGCAGGTCTCGTTCGTCGACTTCACCGACCTTGCCGCCGTCGAGGCCGCGATCCGGCCCGAGACGAAAATGCTGTGGGTCGAAACCCCCACCAACCCGCTGCTGCGCATCGTCGACCTCGAAGGCGTCGCCGCACTTGCCAGGCGCAAGGGGATTCTCACGGTCGCCGACAACACCTTCTGCAGCCCCTATATCCAGCGGCCGCTGGAGCTTGGCATCGATATCGTCGTGCATTCGACGACCAAATATCTCAACGGCCATTCCGATATGGTCGGCGGCGTGGCCGTCGTCGGCGACAACAAGGATCTGGCCGCCCAGCTGAAATTCCTGCAGAACGCCATCGGCGCCATTTCGGGCCCGTTCGACAGTTTTCTGGCACTGCGCGGGCTGAAAACGCTGGCGCTGCGCATGGAGCGCCATTCCGCCAACGGCCTGAAGATCGCGCAATGGCTGGAAGCGCGCCGCGACGTCCGCCGCGTCATCTATCCCGGCCTCGCCAGCCACCCGCAGCACGCCGTCGCCGTCCAGCAGATGCATGCCTTCGGCGGCATGATCACAGCCGTGCTCGACCGCGACCTAGCCGGCACCAAAAAGTTCCTCGAACGCACGCAATTGTTCACGCTCGCCGAAAGCCTCGGCGGTGTGGAGAGCCTGATCGAGCACCCGGCGCTGATGACGCATGGCTCCATACCGGCGGAGAAACGGGCCGAGATCGGCATATCGGATTCGCTGGTAAGGTTGTCGGCGGGGATCGAGGATGGCGATGATCTGATCGCCGATCTGGATCAGGCGCTGGCGGGCTAGAAGCTCAATCAACTTGCAACTTCAGCGTTGCCCCTCATCGCCCTGCCTTGGCTCCTTTCCTTTCCTTTCCCTCCGGAGGGGGGAGAGGTGGCTCGGCGAAGCCGAGACGGAGTGGGGGAAGGCGTTCGCAGACGCGCAGTCGCCGCAAGACAGGCACAATCTGACGAGCAAGAGACCTCAGGCGCGCGGCGAGGGTCGACCCCCACTCCGTCGAGCTTCGCTCGACACCTCTCCCCCGATCGACGGGGGAGAGGAAGGGCAAGGGG